>NZ_JBKORL010000096.1:0-132424 GCF_047314525.1 Shewanella sp. BJSY2023SW007
TGTTGGGCTTGTATATCTCAGACACTGAAGGTGCACATCAGTGGCTAAGTATACTAACCGATCTTCATAGTCGCGGAATTAAAGACATCCTGATTGCCTGTGTCGATGGCCTTAAAGGCTTCCCTGAAGCCATTGAAACCATTTACCCACATACAGAGGTGCAGTCATGCATCATTCATCAAATTCGTAACTCAATGAAATACGTAGCGTCTAAAAACCAGAAGGCGTTTATGGCTGATTTAAAGTGTGTCTATAAAGCCACAACCCTCAATGCAGCTGAGATGGCGCTGGACGAGCTGGAAGCCAAATGGGGCGACAAATATCCTGTGGTCATCAAGTCCTGGCGCAACAAGTGGGCGCTGTTATCGACCTATTTTAAGTACCCGGAATACGTGCGTAAGGCTATCTACACCACGAACGCGGTTGAGGCCGTACATCGTCAGTTTCGTAAACTGACGAAAACCAAGGGTGGTTTTGCCAACGAGAACAGTTTACTCAAACTGCTCTACGCCGGTATATTGAAGGCTCAGGAGCGGTGGTCACACCCGATTCAAAACTGGAATTTAACGCTATCTCAGCTGTCCATCCATTTTGAAGGACGACTGGATGCTCACATCGATCTGTGATTTTTAACGTGACACAGAATTTTGAACACCCTCCGCGCCCTCGCCGAACTCAAATCAGCCTTGAAGATACGCCTTACTACCACTGTTGCAGCCGCGTGGTCCGGCGTGCCTTCTTGTGTGGTGATGATGCCTACTCGGGCAACAATTATGACCACCGCCGTGGTTGGGTGGAATCGTTATTGTTTGAACTGGAGGCCGTTTTTGCCATTGATGTGGCGGCATTCGCCATCATGAGTAATCATCTGCATCTGGTGTTGCATATTGATATAGAGACAGCAAACCGATGGACAGACAGAGAAGTGCTTTGTAGTGCTCAAATCCCCTACCGGTGCTTGAATACAGACAGAAAGAAGATTAAGTTATTGTTTTACAGTGGGTGGCTTGATTTTTCCTGAAAATTACAAAATAGATTATAGATTAAAGAACGAATATGGATATTTTAATAGAAACACCTCGTCTCTTAATGAGAGAGTTTTGCTTGGATGATGTAGATGCTGTCTTTGAATTTTCTACTAATCCAGAGGTTATGCGTTATACGGGTGATGTGGGTGCCGTTAATACCAAAAAAGATGCAGAGAATTTAATTGTTAATTGCTGGCAAGCAGAATATAAGAAGTATGGTTACTCTCGGTATGCATTGATTTATAAAGAAGATGATAAAGTCATAGGGTTCTGCGGAGTTAAGTACGAACCTGATTTGAACTGTCCAGACATAGGTTGTCGGATGCTACCCGAATACTGGGGAAATGGATTGGCCACAGAAGCTGTAAAAGCCACTTTAGAGTATACAATAAATACGCTTGGGCTTACTAAAGTAATTGGTGAGGTCTTAGTTGAGCATCCAGCATCAGGTAACGTTTTACTTAAATCTGGTCTACGTAAGGTTGACACTTATGAAAAAGATGGGTTTATATTGAATAGATATGAATAAAAACTTAAGTTTACAAGTAATAGTAAAGAAAGATAACAAGTTACTGAATTCGATAAACGAATTGGCGGAGCGTTATTTTTCAAGGAAGATATTATGAGAATTTGGCACGTCGCTTTTTTAAGCCTCCTGTTACCAGGTTGCTCTTCGTCCAATAAAACCACCTATCAACCTGTTTGTTTTCAATCCGTAGAACAAGCAATAAACATTGGTGAATCTCTTATATCCGCGGGGTATTTTGAAAAAGTAAGTTACTGGGTTAACGGAGACCCCAGCATACCTGTTCGTGGGTTGGGTTTGGAATGGGATGGATTCGAACATTCAAAGTATTGTCCCAGCGGCGGGTATCCTGTCCTCATCTCTTACCTGGATAAGGATGAACTTGGGAACTCTGAAATAGTAATTAAATGGGCTCAAATAGTTTTTAAAAATATGCTTAAGGAACGAGGCATTGAAACATAACGAGTGACGGTGGCAACCCGTCAATAAGTATTTCGCTAATTGTGATAGCTTTCACCCATCGGGTTCGATTTTTCATCATGGTATTGAGCGTAACCAACGGCTCTCGCATACAGGATATCAACGCTACTTTGGGAAGCGATTATTTCCTGAGGGGCGTCCCTTTGCAATGTTATTTGTGCCAACGGCTTTCGGCGACACCGAGGGGGGAATTGGTGCAACTCTGTTAGTCCTAAATAGCTTGAAATATTTGAGAGATCTGCAGACATACACCTATTTTCCAGGCATAGGCGGAACTGTGACCGTCGAAAACAGGGTCGAATTTTGTTCCCGACAAATTCGGCATTTCCTACGTCCTTGTAGGTCAGACGTTTTCGTCGAGCGCCCAAGGATGGGTTCACAACAACTTCCCTGTTTAACGGCCAGCTCACCATCCCTGTTTAACGGCCAGCTCACCATCCCTGGTTCGCGCTCGAAAGCATGTTGCTATGCAACTCTCGCCGAGTCACAGGATCGCCTGTGCGAAAGGCGCACCGCAGGTGATTGGCTACAACTAGCTAGCCGCTAGGATTAAGTTCATTGGTGAGTTTTGGCTTAAAGCCATGCTAGCCACTGTGCCAGTGGCCTAAAGTCGTGGAACAAGTGCATCCATGCACAACGGCCAGCTCACCATCCCAGGTTTGCGCTTGAAAGCATGTTGCTGCGCAACTCTCGCCATGTCACAGGGGAGTCTGTGCGAAAGTTCGTCTCGAACATCCTGTTTTTCAATTGCATTCTTGCTTCTTGCCCATCCCAGCGGCAGGCAACGAGAAACATCCATTGCCGGAAACTTGACCAGTGCTTATTGGCAGCATCAAGGGGGGCATTATCGCCATTTGGCAAGATTAGCCTTGTTGGAAATAGGTAAGGATGGGGAATGAATGTACCATTCCCCAATCTCAACTTCTGGGTAAAAACAGAGTGAAGCGGGCGCCGCCCAGGGGAGATTGATCTATTTGCCACTGGCCTTGGTAGCTCTGCAGCAGATCTTTGACTATCGCCAGTCCTATACCATGACCTTGTTGGTAGTTATCGGCTCTGACACCGCGCTCGAACAGCTGGGTTTTCTGCTGCTCTGTAATGCCCGGGCCATCGTCTTCGATGCAGATGTTCAGCCCTTTTTCGCTAACCCAGGTTTTGAGGGCGACCTTGCTATTTGCTGCCTTGCAGGCGTTATCCAATAGATTGCCGAGGAGTTCGGCCAGGTCGGCTTCATCACCGTAAAACAGGGCATTTGTTGCCAGGTCAGCCTCAAACTCCAGCACCTTGTCGGCATAAATCTTGCCAAGGGTTCGCAGTAGTTTGTCGGCCACGGTTTTGCTGTTTACCCCTTGATGCCAAGGGCCGCTGCCGGCACTTTGGGCTCGCTTCAACTGGTGCCCTATGCTGGCGTTAATTTGGCTGATGGGCTCTTGGGCATCGCTTGGCAAAGACTTGAGGCTTTGCAGTACCGCCAGCGGTGTTTTCAGGCTATGGGCCAGATCCGACAGGGCGTTGCGATAACGTTGGCGTTGGCGCTGCTCGTTGCTTATCAGGGCATTGAGCTGGGTCGCAACCTGTTGCAGCTCCTTGGGATAGTCACTGCCGAGATGTTGCCGTTTGCCTTGCTCAACCGCTTCGAGCTCGGCGCGAAAGCGCGCCAGTGGTTTGAGTGTCCACCAGAGCCAGCCTCCTTGTACCAGTAACAGGAACAGCATCAATAGTCCCAGGTATTGCCAGAGCTGGCGGCTGAAGGCGCCTTGGGTTTGCTCAAAGCCGGTCTGATCTTTGATGATGTGTACGGTAAAGGGAATATCCCGGCCATTATCCGAGGCCGAGGCAAAGCTGGCGCTGAAGCTGTAATTGAAGTGGGGTTTGCCCAGGAGAAGCATTTCGCCAAAGCGGCCTTCTCCGAGTGGTGGGCTTGGAAGCTTGCCCGGAGGCGGCATACCGATAAAGGAAGGCGAATGCCATACCAGTTTGCCTTGGCTGCTGACCAAGGCGTAGAGCCCGGATTGATCTATGTTGAACTGTTTGTCCTGTAATTGATCCGGCAGAACCAGTTCGCCCTGTTCCACTTCTGCCAATGCCAATACTCCATAAAGGGCGGCGCTGAGTTCATCTTTTACCGCGTGGGCCAATTGGGCACGAAAGGCATCGCTCAGGGTCACGCCGATAAGCGGCAAGAGTACCAGATTCAACAGCAGGGCGCTGATCACCAGCCGGCCCTTGAGTGAACCGGGCAAAAGCCTTGCTGGCAAGGGTTTCATCAGGGGTTATCTCTAACTGGAAGCGCGTTGAGGCGATAACCCTGACCACGCAGGGTTTCAATAAGCCCAAGCGTGCCCTCGGGATCCAGCTTCTTGCGCAAACGGCGAATAAATACCTCAATCACATTGGAGTCCAGATCAAAGTCCTGATCATAGATATGCTCGATAAGCAGACTCTTGGAAGTGACTTCTCCCTGATGCAGCATCAGATACTCGAGCAATTTGTATTCGGAGGCGCTGAGGCTGACGCTGTGTTTGCCAAGTCGGACTTCACCGCTGCTGGTATTCAGGGTGACAGGGCCACTTTGCAGCAAGGGGCTGGCCTTTCCGGCGCTGCGGCGGATTAAAGCCTTGATCCTGGCGGTGAGTTCCATGGGGTGGAAGGGTTTGGTGAGGTAGTCATCAGCGCCGGCATCCAGGCCTTCCACCTTGTCCTGCCAGCCATCTCTGGCGGTGAGGATCAGCACAGGGTAATCCAGTCCCTTGGCTCGCATCTGTTCAATCAGTGCTATGCCGCTGAGTTTGGGCAGGCCGATATCGATAATGGCGGCATCATAGGGATATTCCGCCGCCAGAAACAGGCCTTCTTCGCCGTCTGATGCCGTATCCAGATTGAAACCTGCCTCTTGCAGATGTTGTTTTAAGTTGGCTTGTAAGGCGGCATCATCTTCTACCAATAACAGTCGCATAAGCTATTTCCTGTCAGTTTGCCTGCAGTCGGCCGCTGCGGGCATCCACAGAGACATAGACAATTCGGCCACTGTCCTGCAGCAGTTTGACCCGATAACCCGGGTTGCCGTTGACCTTCACAGACTGCACCCTGAGTACTTTACCGCCATAAGCCTGCTTCACCAGTCTGGCGGCTTCATCGCCGCTGCGGACTTTCAGCTTGGCCTCCTGGCCCTGAGTTGTTCGTTCCGGCTTGGCAAAGGGGCCGGCATGCAGGGGCTGAGCGAAAGCCAGCGACAGCAATAGCATGCTTGCCGCGATAATTCCGCTTGAGTGATAAGCTTGATGCTTGATTTTACTGCCCCTTTTCATGGTTTTGCCCTTTTGGAAACGCTTGGCCCAGTGTAAAAGATCCCCGCGGTGGATGAAATAGCCAGCCGGGTCTTCACTCTCTATCTGTCCTTCCCCCTGGTTTTCGCTCTGGCCCGGTCAGTTGTACTCCTTCCAAGATGAACATCGGCTGACAGAAACCGTTCATCTCATGTTCACCCAGGCTGACTTTTAATAATGCCAACAACCCGGATAAGCGCGAGATGCGCCCTGTGGAGAAGCACTATGAAATTATTATCTTACACTGTATTTGGCCTGTCGCTGTTTTTGGCTCTGTTTTGGGGGGCGCCCGCTGCCTATGCCAAGGAGCCTGTCGGCGGACAAGCCTCCATCGGCCAAAAAGCGCAGCAACCAAGCGATGAACAGGATAGCCCAGGCACCGAGATACGGGCGGCACAACACAGGCAGTTGCTCAAGCAACTGCAGCAGGAGTGGCAATTTGCCGGAGCTCAAGTTTCCGGTGAGCGCATGACCCGCGAGCAGATGATTGCCAAGAAACAGAAACTGCCCGAGAGCCAAGCCGCGCCGCAGCGGATGGTCTCCACTACGGCCCACAGCTATTACCATGAGTTCAGCTTTTATGAGGCGGCCAGCTACCTTTATGACGATTATGACTCTGATGGCTTTTATCGCAGCTTTGCGGTGCGCTTCGATGCTGATGTTTACGGCAATGATCCGGCCGAGTCTGTGCCCGTTTATGCCGAGCTTTATCTGAGCCGCAACGGCGGTGACTGGGAGCATTACTACAGCACTGAGGTGTTCTACATTCAGGGAGACAGTACCCAGGATGACTTTGAAGTGCTCACCACGTTAGAGAGCGGCTATCCCAGCGATCACTATGATGTGCTGATCGACCTTTATGAACCCGGTTACAGTGACATAGTGGCGACCATAAGTTCTTATGAAAGCAATAGCCTCTATGCCTTGCCGCTGGAAAGTCGCGAATGGGACAGAGATGATGGCGCGACCGTGATAGTCGATGCCGGCGGCAGCCTGTCAGTGGTGGCGCTCGTAAGTCTGGTACTGCTTGGCGGCTTGCGTTACAGACGCGGCCGAGTTGCCCCCTGAAATCACAAAATTTAACTACACAGGCCGGGGTCTCCCCCGGCCTGTTTCTTTCCGGGTTCCCAACGGGGGCCGGAATGGGTCAACAAGGTTTACGCTTGTTGGCTTTTTATTTAGAGGCTTGCAGGATCACAAACTTACCATTGGAGGCTATGGTTTTACAGTTGCCGAACAGGCGCTTGAGCTTGATGTGGTAACCCAGGTGACGGTTGCCGACCACATGCAGTATGCCGCCGTTCACCAGGCGCCGTCTGGCATCGAGGAACATCTGCCAGGCAATATGATCTGTGATGGCCTCTCCCTGATGAAAAGGCGGGTTACAGAGCACCAGATCCGGTGCGACCCCGGCGCTCAAATGACTCAGACAGTCGTCCCAATAGAAGTGGCCGCGTTCGGCTTCAAAGCCATTGCCGTGCCAGTTGAGCCTGGCACTTTCCACGGCCATCTCTGAGTCATCGACAAAGTGAATACTCGCCTCGGGATAACGCTTGGCCGCCGCCAGCCCCAAAACGCCATTGCCGCAGCCCAGGTCCACCACAGAGCTAAACTCACCTTCGGGGAGGTTGGCCAACATCAAACGGGCGCCGATATCCAGTTTGCCGGCGGCAAATACATTGCTGAGATTACAGATATTGAGGCCGAACTCGCCAAGGGGCCACTCGCTGGGGGCCGGCAATTCGCGTGTCTGGCCATCGGCGAAGGCGGTAATCACCCGGGTCTTTTTCCATGCCAGACTGGCGCTGGCCTGGCCCAGATGTTTGCCAATCAGGGCCAACAAGGCTTGATTGATGGATTTGGCCTTGGCGCCAATCAATACCCGGGTACCGGCGGGAAGCATATTGGCCAGCAGGGTCAGCTGCCAGGCAAAGAAGTTGAGGTTCTTGGGCAGCTTCAGCAATATGGTATCGGGTACACAAGCAGGTATTTCCCGACTGTTTAGCCAGTGAATGTCGGCATCGCTGAGATGGTTTTTCTCAAGATTTTGTCGAGTGCCAAGGTGGGAAGTGCGGGCATCCGAGCTCCAGTGAATCTTTGCATCGGGGTAACCTTGACGAATGGCGCACAGCAGGGCACCAAAGCTGTCGTTGATAATAAGCACAGATTGAGGTGCCTCTTCCTCGGCGAGCTGTTTGAGCAGGTGTTCATCGGCGGCATCCCAGGCCTGGAGGTTGGATTCCTGCTCTTCGGGATAGCGGTGCAGAGTGAGCTGAATATCAGCGGCTGAGAACTGGCTGGTCATATAACTGGGCTTAAAGGACGAATTTGCGCGGATTATCGCAAATACTGGCGCTCAAGGCGATATTTGCGAAAATCTGCCTTGGTCATTATCTAATAAAGAAGGCTTAAGCCTGGCAATAAGCCACAGAGAAACAATGCCATGAAGTTCAAAGATGAGTTCAAAGATGAGTTCAAATATGAGTTCAAAAGAGATACAGCAGTCGCTGTTTGCGCTTGAGCCTGGGTCATCTGCTGAGTCGGCAACAGGCGTGCAGCGGTTTGAGCAACCGCCTATGTTGCTGGTGCGCGGTTATCTCAATCCAGCCCAGCAGGATGCCATTTGGCGCGAGGCGGAGCATTATCCCCTGACTCGCCCCGAGCTTGAGATATTCGGTAAGCGTCACGCCATTCCCCGTACTCAGGTGTGGTTCGGCGATCCCGGCTGTGATTATCGTTACTCAGGGTTATTGGTCAGGGCGCTTCCCTGGCCCAAATATCTGTTAAGGCTAAGGCAAAAGCTGGATCGGGATTGGCAGCTTGGCAGCAATGGCGTGCTGGTAAACCGTTATGCCGATGGCCGCGACGCCATGGGTTGGCACAGCGACGATGAACCTGAGCTGGCAGAGGGGGCCGATATCGCGTCAATCAGTCTGGGCGCCGGGCGCGATTTTGATTTGAGACACAAGCAAAGCGGCGAGAAGCTGCGGCTCAGGCTTAACTCGGGCGATCTCTTGTTGATGCGCTGGCCGATGCAGCAGGAGTGGCAACATGCATTGCCAAGAAGGCTGAAACTCACAGAGCCCAGGCTCAATCTCACCTATCGGCGGCTCAAACCGGGTTTTCATCCTCCTGGTGGTTGAAAATTGTCGGATTGATCTTTGTTCGCCGAAGCAGTAACCTGCCGCCAATCCCAACAGCTTATATCAGGTTTTACCATGTCCGTTGCTCAGACCATAGAGCAGAAGTTGCGCCTTGCCCTGACGCCGAGTCATATAGAGGTCATCAACGAGAGCCACAATCACCATGTGCCGCCTAATTCAGAGACGCACTTCAAGGTGATCATTGTCAGTGAAGCCTTTGATGGCAAGCGTCTGCTGGCTCGCCATAGAGAAGTGAACCAGGAATTGGCGGAAGAACTGGCCAATGGCGTGCACGCTCTGTCCATGCATACTTATACTCAGGCCGAATGGGATGCTCAAAGCGCCGTGCCTGAGTCGCCCAAGTGTCGTGGTTAAAAGTCCCTGCTTGATAAACCGCCTCCAGGGGCTGCATTTGTGTTTTGGCGCTGTAATAATAGCGCTTTGAGACGCGAAACCATTTAACAGTGCAAGCCAGCTTGCCATCCAAGGGAGAATACCCATGCCATTGTTAGACAGCTTTACCGTGGACCATACCAAGATGGAGGCACCGGCAGTGCGGGTGGCCAAGACCATGAGCACACCAAAGGGCGATACCATTACGGTATTTGACCTGCGTTTTTGCGCGCCCAACAAGGATATTCTCAGCGAGCGCGGCATTCATACACTGGAACACCTGTTTGCAGGCTTTATGCGTGATCACCTCAATGGTGACGGAGTGGAGATCATAGATATTTCGCCAATGGGCTGTCGCACCGGCTTTTATATGAGCCTTATCGGGACACCGGAAGAAGGCCGGGTTGCCGATGCCTGGTTGGCAGCCATGGAAGATGTGCTCAAGGTACAAGATCAAAAGGCTATTCCTGAGCTGAACGAATACCAGTGCGGTACCTATCAGATGCATTCTCTGGAGCAGGCACAGGATATTGCCCGCAATATTATTGCCGCCGGTGTCAGCGTTAACCGCAACGACGATCTCAAGTTGAGTGAGGAACTGCTGAAGCAGCTCTAATCCCGCCCGGCTTACCTCGCACAATCAAGCGACTTGATATTTACTCAAGTCGCTTTTTTTTTGTCCGCAAATCAGTTAGTTTACAAAAATATAACATCAAATATGCGGTAACTGCTGATAGGGGATTGGGATATGAGTCAGAGGCGAGGCTTGCTTAAGGTGAGTGCTGTGGCCGGTTTGGTGAGCGGGAGTTTGGCCGGGCAGTGGGCGCACGCTTCCGAATCTTTGGTTGCTGACCATCCGGCTTTTGAGACTGCAGCAATCAATGCCATGTACTATGACTCGGCCGAGCGGCAACTGACCGCCGGTGGCGAGCTTATCCCAACCTTGCCTGGCAGTTTCAGTATTCGCGGCGCCGGTGGTAGCGGCCATTCCGGAATAGCGATTATCGAAGACAGGGTCAATCTGGCGCCGGCGCCTTATTCTGCGCCTTATCTGTGGCAACTGCCGGATCCCGATACCCTGGTTGCCAGCTCGGCCAATGCCGCCGGTAGCTTGCTCTATGGTGGTAGCGGCAGTTTTGGTGTTTTGGAAACCCAAAGCCTGGGGTTGCATGATACTCCGGGCAACAGTTTGCGGCTTCAGGGCAATGAGGATAAAGGTTGGGGCGCCGAGGGCCGCGGTCTGATTGATGCCGATGACTATAAGGTATTGCTGCAGGCGAGCCACAGGCGCCAGCAACCCTGGCAAGAACCGAGAAGCGCTGAGCTGGGGCAAGATGACAGCCAGACCAAGGTCCTTTTCAAGATAGCGGCCAACAGCTTGCCGGGTGCCCGCAGTCGGCAACATACTGAATTTAAGTATCAATATTCACAGCAGCGACAGTTTTTACCGGGAATGGGGCTGACGCCTGCCGATTGGCAACTGAACCCTGAGCTGTTGTATGGCGCTGCCACGCAGGATAGACTCAAGAGCCGCAGCCACAGATATCAGCTGTCACACCGCGTTGAGCCTACCGCCGGCTCCCGGGTGTTTACCGAGCTTTACTACCATAGCCATCACAGCTCGCAGTTGCAGATGAGTTTTGCCGATGGCGCCTTTATTCAAGGTGACGCGCTTGAGCAACTGGCGGCCTTGGATGCCGCTGCTATCGGCGCGGTTTCATTGGTCGACTTTCGCCGTGATGATGACTTCGAGGCTATGGGGATCCAGACTCAGGCCATTACTCAATATGGTCGTCACAAGGTGAGTTACAGTGCCCGTTGGCACAGAGACAAGGCCGAGCTGGCACCCGGCCTGGGGAGTTGGCTGTGGCAGGGTGGACGACTGAGTGATACTGCGCAGAGTCTGAGTATCAGGATTGATGACAAGGCCAGTGTTTGGAGCTCGGCGGTGACGGCTGAGCTCAACTGGTCGGCTGTGACTCTGGAGCTCGGCGTCGGCTATGAAGATGTCAGCTTGGAGCGCAGTAGCGAAACCGTGCCGCTTTCAGCCGCGGATTTCTCCGAAAGTGAATGGTTACCCACGGCAAAGCTTAGTTGGCGCGGGGAGGCACTGAGCCTGTTCATCAGTGTCGGCAGAGCTTGGGCGGCGGCGAGCCCCGGCAACCAGGGGCAACGCTCCCAGCAAGCCTGGCAATATGAACTGGGTGGCCGCTTTGAATCAGGTAGGCTGAAAAGTGCACTGAGCCTGTACCAGCGAGACTTCGATAATCTGCATTTTGATTGCACGGCAAATAGCTTCTGTGACCCAGCGCTGCGCCTCAATCAATACAATCTCGGAGAAGTCGATGTCAAAGGCGTCGAACTGGCGCTCGACTACCGCCTGGACTCAGGTAGTGTCAATTGGCCCATGGGGCTCAAGTACCATTACACCCAAGCCAAGGCGCTGCACTCGGGTTGCCTTATGCTGAGCGGACCTTGCCTGATGGCAGATGAACAGTTGCCCTGGTTGCCCGAGCATGCCTTGAGTCTCCATGTTGGGTTGGAGTGGGACGGCTTTAAGGCCAAGGCTCAGGGAATTTATCGTTCAGAAGTGGCAAGTCTTAGCCCTCAGGAGACGGCAAAAGACAGCATGCAGCTGGATCTGCTGCTGAGTTATGACTTCAACTCAAAACATCAGCTCTATTTTCGCGCTGAGGATCTGCTTGATGACGCTAGTCCGTTACGTGAAGATGACAGTGGTTTATTGGCAAGTGTTGGCCGACGTTTACAGCTGGGCTACCGAATGAAATTTTGAAGCAGAGCCTCCCCGGCAAGGCCCTGAAGATGAAATAAGTATTTTTGACTATTTAGTCTATTATTTCTTTAAAAATTAAAGGTATAACTTTGTGCGTCAGGACAAAATCCTGCCTTTTGCCTACTTGTCGCTATCTCTGGTTAACTCGTTTGGCTCAATTCTCTCTTGGTCACTTTGAAAGCAGGTTAAAACACTACAATTTTCGTGGCGATAGCGTTGCAATTGGGGTAAAATGCGCGCGACCAGCGTGATTGCGATCGCATTTCTGTGATAAATCTGCGCTAGCTCAACGCTCGATTTTTTTGTGTGAGAGTCGGGGGTTAGCAGGAACGCGGCGCATTGTCTTTCCTTCAAAACGTAGTGCATGTGGATATGATTACAATTAAGAAAGGATTGGATTTGCCTCTAGCAGGCGGACCAAAGCAAGTTATCCATGATGGCCCAGCCATTAAACACGTAGCTACTTTGGGTGAAGAGTATATTGGCTTACGTCCGACGATGAAGATCAAAGTGGGCGATAAAGTGCAAAAAGGTCAGGTGATTTTTGAGGATAAAAAGAATCCTGGCGTTAAATATACGGCTTTGGCCAGTGGCACAATATTAGAAATCAACCGCGGCGCCAAACGTGTTCTGCAGTCGGTCGTCATAGAGATAGAAGGGGACGAAGCCGTCTCTTTTGCCAAGTATGATGTCCAGGCTCTGGATACTCTGGAACCGCAGCAGGTTCGCGATAATCTGATTGAATCAGGTATGTGGACCGCATTGCGCACCCGTCCTTTCAGTAAGGTGCCGGCAGTGGATGCGACAGCAGCGGCTATCTTCGTGACAGCCATGGACACCCAGCCACTGGCGGGCGATCCTCAAGTTGTTATCGCTGAGCATAAAGACGATTTCGTCAACGGCCTGAAAGTACTGGCCCGACTGACAGACAAAGTCTTCGTCTGTAAAGCACCAGGAGCAGACATTCCAGCGGGTAATGCCCAAGTGGAAGAGTTTGCCGGCCCCCATCCGGCGGGTCTGCCTGGGACTCATATCCACTTCTTGATGCCTGCCTCTGCCCGTCGCAGCGTATGGTACCTGGGTTATCAGGACGTCATCGCGATAGGTCAGCTGTTTACCTCAGGTGAATTGAACAACCAGCGCATAGTGGCCATCACAGGCCCCAAAGCCAAGAACCCTCGCTTGGTGCGTACTCTGCTGGGTGCCAGCACTCAGGCCCTGACCCAAGACGAAGCCGATGGCCAAGTTCGGGTTATCTCAGGTTCTGTGCTTAACGGCCGTACAGCAATAGGTCCTCATGCTTATATGGGACGCTACTTCCAGCAGTTGACCCTGATTGAAGAGGGGACCGAGAAAGAGTTCTTCGGTTGGGTGATGCCCGGATCCGATAAATACTCCATTACCCGTGCCTTCCTGGGGCACTTGAGTCCTTCCCGACTGTTCAATATGACCAGCAGTACCGGTGGTTCCGAGCGGGCCATGGTGCCTATTGGCAACTATGAGCGGGTGATGCCTCTGGATATTCTGCCCACTATGTTGCTGCGCGATCTGCTCTCCGGTGATACCGATGGCGCCGTGGCATTGGGTGCGCTGGAGCTGGATGAGGAAGACCTGGCACTGTGTACTTTCGTATGTCCCGGTAAGTATGACTATGGTTCATACCTGCGTGACTGCTTGGAGACCGTCGAGAGGGAAGGCTTATGAGCTTGAAAGATTTTCTTGAGCGTATTGAACCGCAATTTGAAAAGGGCGGTAAATACGAGAAGTGGTATGCGCTCTATGAAGCCGCAGCGACCATTTTTTACACCCCGGGTAAAGTGAACAAGGGCAAGACCCATGTGCGCGATAACCTGGATCTGAAACGCATGATGATTACCGTTTGGGCCTGTACTTTCCCCGCCATGTTTGTCGGGATGTACAACGTGGGTCTACAGGCACAAATCGCCCTGGCCGCTGGTTTCGGTACTCCCGATGTTTGGCAGGTGGGGCTGTTTGAGCTCTTCGGTACTCAACTGACTGCCGATTCCGGCTGGGCCACCTTGATGTGGTATGGCGCCTGCTTCTTCTTGCCTATATATGCAGTGACCTTCGCGGTTGGTGGTATTTGGGAAGTGCTGTTCGCCTCGGTTCGTGGCCATGAAGTCAACGAGGGTTTCTTCGTAACCTCAGTACTGTTTGCCTTGACCTTGCCGGCAACTATCCCATTGTGGATGGTGGCACTGGGTATCACCTTTGGTGTGGTCGTGGCCAAGGAAGTGTTCGGTGGTACCGGACGTAACTTCCTCAACCCTGCACTGGCCGGTCGTGCTTTCCTGTTCTTTGCCTATCCGCTGAATATGTCCGGTGACACTTCTTGGGTCGTTGCTGACGGTTTCTCCGGCGCCACAGCGCTGAGTCAAGCGGCTTCAGGTACTCTGGACTACGCCTTCAACCAGAACTGGTGGGACGCCTTCTTTGGCTTTATTCCTGGTTCCGTCGGTGAAGTTTCTACCCTGGCTATTCTGCTCGGTGGTCTGGTTATCATCTATACCCGTATCGCTTCCTGGCGCATCGTCGGCGGCGTGATGGTAGGTATGATTGCCGTCTCTCTGCTGCTGAACCTGGTCGGTTCTGAAACCAACCATATGTTTGCCATGCCTTGGTACTGGCACCTGGTACTGGGTGGTTTTGCCTTCGGTATGATGTTTATGGCCACTGACCCAGTGTCGGCTTCCTTCACCAACCAGGCCAAATGGGCTTACGGTATCCTGATAGGTGCTATGGCAGTATTTATCCGTGTCATCAACCCTGCATTCCCTGAGGGCATGATGCTGGCGATTCTGTTTGCCAACCTGTTTGCGCCACTGTTTGACCATTTTGTAGTCCAGGCAAACATCAAGCGGAGGATTGCTCGTGGCTAGTAATAAGGATTCGTTCGGAAGAACGCTATTTGTTGTCGTTGGCCTGTGTCTTGTCTGCTCGATTTTCGTATCGACTGCAGCGGTATTGCTCAAGCCAACCCAGCAGGAAAACAAACTGCTGGATAAGCAGAAGTTTATTCTGGAAGCCGCCAACCTGATCGATACCAAATCCGGCAAGGTCAGCAAAGATGTGGTTCTGGAAACTTACAAGAAGTATGTTGAAGCCAAGGTTATCGAGCTGAAAACCGGTGACGAAGTCACAGATATCAACGGCGATACCTATGATCAACAGAAAGCCTCTCGCGATCCTGCCACCTCAGTGGTGCCTGAGCATGACATAGCTTCGGTTAAGCGGATCGCCAAAAACGCCGTGGTTTATCTGGTGCGTGATGATGCCGGTAAAGTGACCAGCGTGATCCTGCCGGTTCATGGCTATGGTCTGTGGTCAACCATGTACGCCTTCCTGGCTTTGGAACCGGACATGAATACCATCCAGAACCTGGTGTATTACAACCAAGGTGAAACCCCTGGACTTGGCGGTGAAGTTGAAAACCCAAGCTGGAAAGCCAAATGGCAGGGTAAGAAGCTGTTTGATGAGCAGGGCAACATAGCTATTACCGTGACCAAAAACCCAGCCGTTGCCGAGTCAGCTCATGGTGTTGATGCCTTGTCTGGTGCAACTTTGACCAGTAATGGTGTTCAGCATTCGCTGACATTCTGGCTGGGCGAGGAAGGTTTTGCTCGCTTTATTGAAAAAGCACGCAATGGAGGATTGAGCTAATGGCCGATAGTAAAGAACTCAAACAGGTTCTCACTGGACCTATAGTCAGCAATAACCCTATTGCGCTGCAGATCCTCGGGGTGTGTAGTGCCCTGGCGGTAACCAGTAAGCTGGAAACCGCATTGGTGATGACCATAGCATTGACGGCGGTAACCGCGTTTTCCAACCTGTTTATCTCCATCATACGTAACCATATTCCTGCCAGTGTTCGGATTATCGTACAGATGACCATTATTGCCTCGCTGGTAATAGTGGTGGATCAGGTACTGCAGGCATACGCCTATGACATCGCCAAGCAGCTGTCGGTATTCGTTGGTTTGATTATTACCAACTGTATCGTGATGGGCCGCGCCGAGGCCTATGCGATGAAGACCCCACCGCTGATGAGCTTTATGGATGGTATAGGTAACGGCCTGGGTTATGGTCTGGTACTGATGAGTGTTGGTTTTGTCCGTGAACTCTTTGGTAACGGTTCGTTGTTTGGCGTCGAGATACTTTCCAAAGTATCAGACGGTGGCTGGTATCAGCCCAACGGCCTGTTACTGCTGCCGCCAAGTGCCTTCTTCCTGATCGGTATTCTGATTTGGATAATCCGCACTTATAAGCCAGAGCAAGTAGAAGCAAAAGGGTAAGCGCGATGGAACATTATATCAGTTTGTTAATTCGCTCTGTTTTCATCGAAAACATGGCACTGGCCTTCTTCCTGGGGATGTGTACCTTCCTGGCCGTTTCCAAGAAAGTGAAGACGGCCATGGGGCTTGGGGTTGCGGTTATTGTGGTGCTGACCATTTCAGTACCTGTTAACCAGATAATCTATCAAGGTATTCTGGCTCCTGGCGCACTGGCTTGGGCTGGTGTCCCGGATGCCGATCTGAGCTTCCTTAAGTTCATTACCTTTATCGGTGTTATCGCAGCTTTGGTTCAGATCCTGGAAATGGCTCTGGATAAGTACTTCCCGCCACTGTACAACGCCTTGGGGATCTTCCTGCCGCTGATCACAGTAAACTGTGCGATTTTCGGTGCGGTATCTTTCATGGTTGAACGTGACTACAACCTGGGTGAGAGCCTGGTGTTCGGTTTCGGTTCCGGTTTTGGCTGGGCATTAGCTATCGTCCTGTTGGCCGGTATCCGTGAGAAGCTGAAGTATGCTGATGTGCCTAATGGTCTGCGTGGTCTGGGTATTACCTTTATCACTGCGGGTCTGATGGCCTTAGGTTTCATGTCGTTCTCTGGTGTGTCCCTTTAAGGGGCACCAAGCGGCTTCCGAAATTGAACCTCTAAGGATAAGTTAATGGATATTCTTGGTATTTTTAAGTCTACTCCACTCGAGGTTTACCTCGGTGTGAGTATGTTTACCGCGATAGTTCTGATCCTGGTACTGGTGATCCTGTTCGCCAAATCCAAGTTGGTCTCCAGCGGTGATATTACTATTGGCATCAACGGTGACCCAGAGAAGGCAATCACCACTGCTGCCGGTGGCAAGTTGCTGGGCGTTTTGGCCAACAACGGTATCTTCGTGTCATCAGCCTGTGGTGGCGGTGGCTCTTGTGGTCAGTGTCGTGTCAACGTTAAGTCCGGTGGCGGCGATATTCTGCCAACCGAACTGGATCATATCAGCAAGGGTGATGCCCGTAAGGGGTGCCGACTGTCTTGTCAGGTTAACGTCAAGTCAGATATGGAAATTGAGCTGGATGAAGAGATCTTCGGCATCAAGAAATGGGAATGTACTGTTATCTCCAACGATAACAAGGCAACCTTCATTAAAGAGCTCAAGCTACAGATCCCCGATGGCGAGTCAGTACCTTTCCGTGCCGGTGGTTATATTCAGATTGAAGCCCCGGCTCACCATGTGAAGTATAAAGACTTCGATATTCCAGCAGAGTATCGTGGTGACTGGGAACACTTTGGTTTCTTCAACCTCGAATCCAAGGTTGATGAAGAAACCATTCGTGCATACTCTATGGCAAACTATCCGGAAGAGTTCGGCATTATCATGCTGAACGTGCGGATTGCTACGCCTCCACCACGGAATTTGAGCCTGCCTTGTGGTAAGATGTCGTCTTACATCTGGAGTCTCAAGCCAGGTGATAAAGTCACTATCTCCGGCCCATTCGGTGAGTTCTTTGCCAAAGATACCGATGCTGAAATGGTCTTTATCGGTGGTGGTGCAGGTATGGCGCCTATGCGTTCTCATATCTTCGACCAGCTCAAGCGTCTTAAGTCCAAGCGTAAGATGAGTTTCTGGTACGGTGCCCGTTCCAAGCGCGAAATGTTCTATGTTGAAGATTTCGATGGCCTGGCGGCAGAGAATGATAACTTTGTCTGGCATGTGGCCTTGTCCGATCCTCAGCCTGAGGACAACTGGGATGGCTACACAGGCTTCATTCACAACGTGCTCTATGAGAATTACCTCAAGTCGCACGAAGCCCCTGAAGATTGCGAGTTCTACATGTGTGGACCTCCAATGATGAACGCAGCGGTAATTGCTATGCTGAAAGATCTTGGCGTTGAAGATGAAAACATCCTCCTGGATGACTTCGGTGGCTAAGCATTAGTTCATTCCCTGGCACTGCCTTTTGGCAGTGCCAGTTTGTAAGGGAAATTCATAGTATGCAGTTCAAGACCGCTAAGTTTACAACGCTGGCAAATTGGCTGGTCCTTATGGGATTGGCCTTTTTTGTTTCTGGGTGCAGCAGTCAGGATGATGTGATAGCACTTTCCGGAAGCACTATGGGCACCACTTATCATATTAAAGTGGTCAACAGTGAGCGCTTGCCGGATGCCCAGCTATTACAGGCTGAAATCGATATGGCGCTGGAGCAGGTGAACGACCAGATGTCCACCTACAGACCCGACTCCGAGCTTTCACGTTTCAATCAGCTCAAGCAAGGCCAGAGCCTGGCCGTTTCTGCTGATACTATTACCAATATTCGTGAAGGTATCAGGTTATATCAGCTCACCGATGGCGCGCTCGATATTACCCTGGGGCCCTTGGTCAACCTGTGGGGCTTTGGCCCGGACAAACGGCCTCTGGAAGTGCCTTCTGCCGAGCAGATAGCCGAGGCCAAGGTACGAATGGGGATAGATGCCATTCAAATAGAAGGGGATAAGCTCAGCAAGAGTCAGTCCAGCGTCTATGTGGACTTGTCATCCATAGCCAAAGGATTCGGGGTCGATAAAGTGGCTCGTTTGCTGGATAAGTATCAGCCCAAAGGTTATCTGGTGGAGATTGGCGGTGAGATTAGCGTTAAGGGAAGCAAAGGCGATGGCAAACCCTGGCGGGTGGCGATAGAGCAGCCGGCGGAGAATGGCCGGGCAGTGCAACAGGTGATAGAGCCTGGCACCATGGCCATGGCTACCTCGGGCGATTATCGCAACTATTATGAGGAAGACGGACAGCGCTTTACTCATATTATCGATCCCCGCAGTGGCTTTCCGGTCGAGCACAGATTGGCCTCTGTCACTGTGTTGCACCCTGACTGCATGACGGCTGATGGTTTTGCCACTGCCATGATGGTGATGGGCACAGAAGCATCACTGGCCTTAGCTGAAGAAGAGAAGCTGGCCATCATGCTGATTGAAAAACAGGACGAAGGGTTTAAGGTATACTATAGCTCTGCGTTTAAAGCCTTCGTTCACTAGAGTAATTGGAGCCTTTATGAGTACTTTTATTGCAGCCTTTGTGATACTGCTGGCGTTTTTCCTGCTGATGTCTGTGGGCTATTTAATCAAGCGCAAGGCGGTGCAGGGCAGTTGTGGTGGCCTCGGGGTCTTGGGTATAGAAAAGGCCTGCGATTGTGATGAACCTTGCGATAAACGCAAGGCCCGTGAAGCGGCTGAAGAAGCCCGGCGCGAGCGTTTAACCAAAGATAGAATTATTTGAAAAAGGGCCTCTTCGGAGGCCCTTTCTTCATTCATCGCCCTCGTCATTTTCTCCTGTACTACACTCAGTGGCAAAGCGGTCTGTAGAGGAGATATGCCCATGAGCCGGGAGCCGGAAGCTATTCTCGATTCAGTGGTACAGTTGACCGAGCAGCGGCAGTTGGATTCGCTGGCTGAGAGCCTGGTGTCCACAGTATCGCAAATGCTCAGTATAGATGAGGTGTGTATCCTGGATGTGGATAAGCTCACCAAGCGTAAAGGGGGCCTGGATGGCCAGCGCAATGTCAGTAGCGCCAGCTTGGCGGTGTCGGTCAAACTCTGTATCGAACAGCAAAGGGAGATCTGTTTCTCCAACGGTCTGCATCAGGAGTTGGCCGTTCCCATCATCATCAATGATAAACTCACCAAGGTGCTCTTGGTCAGCGCGCCTTTATTGACTGAGCAAGACAGGGTTCTACTCAGAGGTTTCGCCAAGGTCTATGAGAACTATTTTCACATAGTGGTGGAGAGCGAAACTGACAGCCTGACCAATTTATTAAACCGCAAGGCTTTTTTGCCACAGCTTTACAGTTCGGTAGAGATTGCCTGTGACCTCCTGCAGGAACAAGCGCAGGCAAGTCAGGATGCCGACGAGGAGCTCAAGCTGTGGATCTGTATCTTCGATATAGATTACTTCAAGAAAATCAACGATACCTTTGGTCATCTCTATGGCGATGAAGTCTTGTTGCAGGTTTCGGCGCTGATGAAGCAGGTGTTTAATCCCCAGGATCTTATGTTTCGTTTCGGCGGTGATGAGTTTGTTATTTTGCCGGCACCGCGAAGCCGCAGGGCGCTTATCGAATTGTGTCAGGAGTTCACCCAGAATTTGGCTCAATTGCAGCAAGAGCGTTTAGGCGGGATCCGCATCTCTATGGGCATTGTGGGAATCGATCCCCGAGTTGATCCCGGCACCTTGCTCAATCAGGCTGACAATGCACTGTATTTTGTTAAAGGCAATGGCCGTAACCAAGTAGCGTTTTATGGGCAACTGCTGGCGGAAGGCAAGCTACAGAGACCAGAGATAGAAGATGATATCGAGCTTTTTTAATCACTTGAACACAAAATCGGCTTGCTAACCTTAGTCAATATGATAATGATTATCTTTTGTAAGCTGGTGAAATTAAAGGTTAATTTGTAATACCCTCTACTTTAGGCTAGGCTGGAAAAACTTGACTTGGATCAAGTTTAATCAAAGCTAAAGGACGAGATAATGAAAGGTCATCCCAAAGTGGTTTCCCAGCTCAACAAGGTGTTGACCTGCGAGCTGACAGCCATCAATCAGTACTTCCTTCATGCCCGCATGTTCAAGAACTGGGGCCTGGAAGGACTCAACCATAAAGCCTACAAGAAATCGATTCAGGATATGAAACACGCCGATAAGCTTATCGAGCGGGTGTTGTTTCTCGAAGGCCTGCCCAACTTGCAACAGTTGGACAAGCTGCGTATAGGTGAACACAGCGAAGAGATGCTGGCCTGTGACAAACAGATGCTGGAAGAACAACTGACTGTGCTGCGTGATGCCATTGCCCTGTGTGAGATTGAACGTGATTATGTCAGTCGCGATATCCTCGAGGATCTACTGGAAGATGAAGAGGAACATCTGGATTGGCTGGAAGCTCAGTTTGAGCTGATAGGCCTGACCGGACTGGCTAACTATCTGCAATCACAGATTGAGACAGAATAAGGAGACAGATATGAAAGGCCATCAGCAAGTCATAGATGTGCTCAATAAGCTGCTGACCGGGGAACTGTCGGCAATGGATCAGTATTTCGTACATGCTCATATGTATGAAGACTGGGGGCTAAATGAGCTCTATGAGCGTATTAAACATGAGTCGGATGATGAAAGAGAGCATGCCGCCAAGTTGATTGCACGGATCCTGTTTCTGGAAGGCACTCCGGATGTTGCCAGTCGCGATGCCCTCACCATAGGTAAGAATGTGCAGGAGATGCTGCACAACGACTTGCAATATGAATACAAGGTTGCCGCCAATCTGAGAGAAGCCATCACCCTGTGTGAACAACTCAAGGACTATCAGAGCCGGGAGTTATTGGAGCTATTACTTGAAGAAACGGAAGACGACCATATGTATTGGTTGGAGAAGCAACTGGGCCTTATTGGCAAGGTTGGACTACAGAATTATATCCAGTCCAAGATGTAATGGTATTAAAGCCGTCACCACAGGAGCCGCTATTGCGGCTCTTTTGCTATCTGGTGTTGGTTGAATGCACTTAAGTTGGTAATAAGATACTGAATCGCTTCGGTTTGGTGCGGGCGATTGTTTACATAGAAAATTATATTGTTTCTTGTCATTTAATAGTCAAACTTGTTAACGGATTCTGATACATTGCTGGTTTCCTTAAATAAAAATATAACAAATAGGACTCGCAATGGAGCAGATAAGACGTTCCCTCAGTTTGCAACTTGTATTGGCTATCGCCGGTGCCCTGGCGCTGTTGTTGTCTATAGTGGCCGCAGTGATGGTTAAGAGCAGCAGCGACGATACCCGTGCCCGCATAGATCAGGACATATCGGCGCTGATCACCCTCAAGGCAAATGAAATCGGCAACTACTTCTACGCCAAGGGGCAGATTATTCACTCTGTCTTTGCTAACCCTGCCATCAATAACTGGTTTGCCAAATACCATAGCCGTGGCTCAGATCTCAGTCTCGATCCCGGTTATCAACAGCTGGTTGATTATTTCCACTTTTTCTCCGAGCAGGACAAGGAGATCAAGTCGGTGTTTTTTGGCTCGGCCAATACTTTCGAGTACTTTGATCTCAATGGTCGTTACGATGGCGATCCCGACTACTACACCAACAAACGTCCCTGGTGGCAGGAGGCGATAGCCAAAAATGGTTTGTTTGTCGGCGATCCGGCTGTGGATGCCAACGACGGCTCAATCTCGGCCACGGTCAAGACAGTAGTCAAGGATGCCAATGGTCGCCTTATAGGCATAGGTGGTATGGATATTCTCATCGATACCATAGGTAAAAATCTGCTGGCGCCAATCAAATACCGGGGCGAAGGTCAGGCATTTTTGATGACTGAGCAGGGAAAGTTGGTGTACTTCCCGGGTTTTAATCAAACGTTCCCCGCCGGCTCTGATGCGGCCGTTATTGACAATCTCAGCGGTGACAATCAGGGCTTTAGTGAACTGAAACGTGAAATGCAAACCCGGGATGCCGGTATCGCCGAAGTCACTTATCAGGGAGAGTTGCAGCGAGTGAGCTATATTGCCATTCGCGGTGATTATCCCAAGGTGCGCTGGTATTTGGGGTTCATGTTGCCCAATGAAGTGTTTCAGGCTCCTGTGAAGCAAAGCCTTTGGCAAACCAGCCTGGTTTCAGTGGGGATTATTTTACTGGTGGCGTTAACCGTTTTCCTGATGATGCTGCCGTTTCGGCGTAATCTCAATAGCCTGCTGCACACCATGGAAGATATCGCCGAGGGTGAGGGCGACTTGTCACGCCGCATTGAAATCAACCGCACCGATGAACTTGGGCGTCTTGGCGCAGCATTCAATCGTTTTGCCGCCAAGGTGCAGAGTCTGTTGCTGGAAACCCGTGAGCTCAGTGGTCGGGTGGATAATGGGGTTGCCGCCGCGGCTGAGGTGTGTGACAACGCACTGGCCTCTGTCAGTGCCCAGAAACAGGAAATTGCCTCGGTGGCTACAGCTGCTACCGAAATGGCCCACACAAGCCAGGAGATGGCGACCAACGCCCAACGAGCCGCCGAGTTTGCCGAGACGGCACTGTTGCAGTCCAGAAACGGCGCAAATGTGGTGCAGCAGGCCAGTCAGGGAATGCACTCACTTTCCACACAGGTCAACCAGGCTGCCGGGGTTATTCGGGCGCTCAGAAGCAGCTCGGAGGAGATAGGCGAGGTGCTCAGTGTGATCCGCGCCATTGCCGAGCAAACCAATCTGCTGGCACTCAACGCCGCCATTGAAGCGGCCCGCGCCGGGGAGCAGGGAAGGGGCTTTGCGGTTGTTGCCGATGAGGTGCGCACCCTGGCATCCCGCACCCAGGACTCGACGACCAATATTCAGGGCATTATCCAGACTCTGCAGCAACAGGCACAGCAAGCCGAACAGGTGATGGAAGCCGGAGTCAGGGAGGCCAACCAGGGCCAAAGCCTGACTCTGGAAGTGGAGCGAGCATTGACAGAAATCACCGCGGCAGTGGATGCCATCCAGTTGCAAACCATGGAGATCACAGCGGCTATAGGCCAGCAGGCTGTGGTGGCCGAAGAAGTGGCCTGCAATATTGAAAATGTTCGTGGCCGCTCCGATGAATCCCTGAGCGCCAGCGAAGAATTGTCACAAAAGATGCGGGCATTTCAACAGTTGGCCACGGCTCTGGGGCGCAACATAGGTCAGTTCCGCATAGATTAAGACGAGCTTTAAATCCATAAAGGAGAGCCCAGGCTCTCCTTTTTTGCTCCCGATTGAAATACCTTTACGTTATCCTGGCTTGTTAACTGTGTTTATATACAGTACTCTGTTTGTGTCCGGCTCGACCGAGCCCTTTGAGATCCGGAAAGTAAGCTTGAGAAAGATCATACATATCGACATGGACTGCTATTTTGCCGCAGTGGAGATGCGTGATTTTCCAGAATATCGTGGCCGACCTCTGGCCGTAGGTGGCAGCAGTGACAGACGCGGGGTGATAAGCACCTGCAATTATGAGGCGCGTAAATTCGGCGTTCGCTCTGCCATGGCCTCAGCCTATGCGTTAAAGCTTTGCCCGGATCTGCTGCTTATCCCCGGACGCATGTCTGTCTACAAGGAGGTCTCGGCAGAGATCCGGGCCATCTTTGCCCGGTATACCTCACTGATTGAACCTCTGTCGCTGGATGAAGCCTACCTGGATGTATCCGATAGCTCGTTATGCCAAGGCTCGGCCACCCTAATTGCCGAAGCGATTCGCGCCGATATCCTGGCGGAAACCGGCCTGACAGCCTCTGCGGGTATCGCCCCGGTCAAGTTTCTCGCCAAGGTGGCCTCGGATCTCAACAAGCCCAACGGTCAATATGTGATAACGCCACAGGCGCTGCCTGAGTTTGTTAAAACCCTGCCGCTTATCAAGATCCCCGGTGTCGGTAAGGTCACCGCCCAGAAGCTGGCTGATATGGGGCTGCATACCTGTGCGGATGTGCAAAAGGTGCCTCTGGCCATATTGCAGCAGCGGTTTGGGAAGTTTGGAACCTTACTTTATGAAAGGGCTCAGGGGATAGACGAACGGGAGTTGACTATTAACCGAGAACGTAAATCGGTCGGGGTAGAGACCACGCTGGCAGAGGATATCCATACTCTGGCTCAGTGTCGTCAGGTGATGCCACAGTTGGTTCAGGAGTTGGCCCGCCGTTTGGAGCGCGGAGCCAAAGACAGGCAAATTCAAAAGCTGGTGGTCAAACTCAAGTTTAGTGACTTTAAACAGACCACTATAGAAACCCGCTCGAATGAGTTATCTGTGCGTCTGCTGGATGACTTGCTGACCCAGGCATTGCAAAGAGCCAACGGTCGTGGCATCCGCCTGCTGGGGGTAGCTGCCGGCCTGGTCAGCCAGGATGACAGCCACTCATCGGCAGAGGAAACTATACAGCAGTTGGATTTGGCTTTCTAAATTTACAGTTTGGATTAGTTTACAGAAATGCATTCGGCTATCGGTTCTTGGGGTAACGGAACTGTTGGGCTAAAAAGCTCCTTCTACGGCATTACCTAGGCGCCAGTTCACCCAGCGCTTACTGTACGAGGCGATTCCTGGGTATTGGGCCATCATCATAGGGCCATCACCAATTTCCAACATTAGGCGAGCTGCACAGATGAGGCCGAGAATCTTCATTGCCCTTCAACAATGGCTGAATATGGCGTATCACACTAGCTTCACTTTCGGCGCCTTGGGTTTCAGTACTTTCTGTATCAAGAGTGCTGACAGGATAAGTCCCATGCCGACCAGAGTCGCCAGTGTGATGGCTTCTTTCAATATCAGCGCAATAAACACCATGGACAGGAGTGGCGTCAGAAACACCAGGTTGGTGATGCTGGCTGCTCGCTCTGTGGTTCTCAGTGCCATTAGCCAGAGCACAAAGGTAACGCCCATTTCAAACAGCCCCACATAGATACCGGCCCCTAGCGCTTGCCAATGCAAAGAGGGCAGACTTTCTGTTGCCAGCAGGGTGATGGTTATTAGCGGTAGACTCACCAAAAAACTCAGCAATAGGCTGACAATGGCATCGCCCTTGTCTTTGGTATTAATGATCCAATATAAGCACCAGAGCAGGGTACTGGAGAGTGCCAGCAGGATACCGAAGGGGTTTTCAAAGTCCATCGATAACAGGTTACCGCCGGTGGCGATTACCAATACTCCAAAGTAGCCGGTGATGGCCGCCAGCATGTCGCTGAGTTGCAGCTTTTGCTGCAACATGGGGGCGGCAAGCAGTGGCAGCAGTACCGCCCAGGTGTAGTTCAGCGACAGCGCCTGCTGCGCCGGCAAGAGATCATAGGCTTTGAACAGTACCAGATAATATAGAAAGGGATTCAGTATTCCGGTTTGCAGATAAAACCAGGGCCGGGCGCGAAACTGCTGCTTTAATAATGTGAGTTTTTTCTGCCAGGCAAGAATAAGCCCCAGACAGATGGATGAAGTGATAACGGCAACAAACACCAGTTGCAACGGCGAGAAGAAGCCAAGGGCGATTTTAAAGGCGGTCGCAACAGTGGACCAGAGGAATACGGCGGCCATTCCGTAGATCAGGGCCAGCTGGGATTTTTTCACTTTAGAGGTCTCTGTTTCTACTCTTGTTTTATGGCTGGTTCGGCCACGGTCGCAATCGACACTATTTTATTCAGCACTGCTAAACAAAAAAAGATCTTCGGCACCGACGATGCGAAAAAAGATTGTACAAAAGATCCATTTTTTTCTTCCTGGCCCTTGTAAAGCAGTTTTACGCCCTTATATAGGGGGTAAGGCAAGATTGGGGGCCATCTACAACGGGCTTGAAAACAGCGAGTTTACCCCCATATCTGAAATCAGATAAACATATTCAGTTCGAAAGAAAAGATTTTTCGGAGGACCTCATGGGTAAAATTATTGGTATCGACTTAGGCACAACAAACTCTTGTGTAGCTGTCCTCGATGGTGACAAGGCTCGCGTATTGGAGAATGCCGAAGGCGATCGTACTACACCTTCTATCATCGCCTTCACTGAAGACGAGACGCTGGTTGGCTCACCTGCAAAGCGTCAGGCTGTTACCAACCCTGCCAACACTTTCTTTGCCATCAAGCGTTTGATTGGCCGTCGCTTTACTGACGATGAAGTTCAGCGCGATGTCAGCATCATGCCTTTCAAGATCATCAAGGCCGACAACGGCGATGCTTGGATTGAAAGCCATGGCAAGAAAATGGCACCTCCTCAGGTGTCTGCTGAAGTACTGAAAAAGATGAAGAAAACTGCTGAAGATTTCCTGGGTGAGCCAGTGACTGAAGCGGTAATCACAGTACCTGCTTACTTCAACGACTCTCAGCGTCAGGCCACCAAAGATGCCGGCCGTATTGCGGGTCTGGAAGTAAAACGTATCATCAACGAGCCAACTGCAGCGGCACTGGCCTATGGTATCGACAAGAAGCAGGGCGACAACATTGTTGCTGTATATGACCTGGGTGGTGGTACTTTTGATATCTCCATCATCGAAATCGACAGCAACGACGGCGACCAGACTTTCGAAGTACTGGCAACCAACGGTGATACTCACCTGGGTGGTGAAGACTTCGACAACCGTCTGATCAACTACCTGGCTGACGAATTCAAGAAAGAGCAAGGTCTGGATCTGCGTAACGACCCTCTGGCTATGCAGCGTCTGAAAGAAGCTGCCGAGAAGGCCAAGATTGAGCTGTCCAGCACCACTCAGACCGAGGTGAACCTGCCTTACATCACTGCCGATGCGACAGGTCCCAAGCACTTGGTGGTTAAGATCACCCGTGCCAAACTGGAATCTCTGGTTGAAGACCTGATCCAGCGCTCTCTGGAGCCTCTGAAAGTGGCTCTGGCTGATGCCGACCTGTCAGTGTCTGACATCAACGAAGTGATCTTGGTGGGCGGTCAAACCCGTATGCCTAAGGTTCAGGAAGCGGTAACCAACTTCTTCGGTAAGGAACCACGTAAAGACGTGAACCCTGATGAAGCGGTAGCCGTAGGTGCTGCGATTCAAGGTGGTGTACTGGCCGGTGACGTGAAAGACGTACTGCTGCTGGACGTAACGCCTCTGTCTCTGGGTATCGAAACCATGGGCAGCGTAATGACTAAGCTGATTGAGAAGAATACGACTATTCCTACCAAGGCACAGCAGACCTTCTCTACAGCAGACGACAACCAGAGCGCAGTGACCATTCATGTGCTGCAGGGTGAGCGTAAGCAAGCCAGCGCCAACAAGTCACTGGGTCAGTTCAACCTGGAAGGTATTGAGCCTGCTCCACGCGGCATGCCACAGATTGAAGTGACTTTCGACATCGACGCCGACGGTATTCTGCACGTGTCTGCCAAAGACAAGAAGACAGGCAAAGAGCAGAACATCACCATCAAGGCCTCTTCCGGTCTGTCTGATGATGAAGTCGAGAAAATGGTTCGCGACGCCGAGGCTCATGCCGAGGAAGACAAGAAATTTGAAGAACTGGTCAGCGCCCGCAACCAGGCTGACGGTCTGGTACACGCCACCAAGAAACAGGTGGAAGAAGCCGGTGACGCTCTGGCAGCAGACGACAAGGCCAAGATCGAAACCGCTATGGCTGCTGTAGAAACTGCCACCAAGGGTAACGACAAAGAAGCTATCGAGAAGGCGACTCAAGAGCTGATAGAAGCTTCTGCCAAGCTGATGGAAATCGCTCAGGCCAAGGCACAACAAGGCCAAGGTCAAGGCGAAGCCCAGAGCAGCAATGCCCAGGCCGATGACGTTGTCGATGCCGAGTTCGAAGAGGTTAAAGACGACAAGAAGTAATTGGGTGGTAACACTCGATTAATTCCGGCGGGCGTTACGGGGCAACCCTAACGCCCGCTTGTGTGAATCCAGCTTGGAAAGCGTGAGATTATGTCAAAGCGAGATTATTACGAAGTATTGGGCGTCGGTCGCGACGCCAGCGAGCGGGAGATCAAGAAGGCCTATAAGCGCCTGGCGATGAAGTATCACCCTGACCGCAATCCGGGCGATAAGGCGGCCGAGGCCAGCTTTAAAGAAGTCAAAGAAGCCTACGAGATCCTGACCGACGAAGACAAAAAAGCTGCCTATGATCAGTTTGGTCATGCCGGGGTTGACCCTAACCGTGGCGGTGGTGGTTTTGGTGGCGGCGCTGATTTCGGTGATATCTTTGGTGACGTGTTCGGGGATATCTTCGGTGGTGGTCGTCGCGGCGGGCATCGTCAAGCTGCCCGTGGTTCAGATCTGCGTTACAACCTGGAACTGTCGCTGGAAGAAGCGGTGCGTGGTATTACCCGTGAGCTTAGGATCCCAACCTTGGTTAGCTGTGATCTCTGTGATGGCAGCGGCGCGAAGAAGGGTACCTCGGCGACCACTTGTGGTACCTGTCATGGTGCCGGTCAGGTACAGATGCGTCAGGGTTTTTTTGCTGTGCAGCAACCTTGTCCTACCTGTCATGGTCGCGGCAAGATCATCAAAGAACCTTGCAGCAAGTGTCACGGTGATGGCCGCATAGAAAAGAGCAAGACACTGTCGGTGAAAATTCCGGCCGGTGTCGATACCGGCGACCGTATCCGCCTGGCCGGTGAAGGTGAAGCCGGTGAATTCGGAGCCCCGGCGGGGGATCTCTATGTACAGGTTACTGTGCGCGAGCACCCGATCTTTGTCCGTGACGGCAATAACCTTTATTGTGAAGTGCCGATATCCTTCGCCAAGGCCGCCCTCGGCGGTGAAGTGGAAGTGCCGACACTGGATGGTAAGGTCAACCTGAAGATCCCGGCGGAAACCCAGACCGGCCGCATGTTCCGCATGCGCGGCAAAGGGGTTAAGTCGGTGCGCAGTCACGCGGTTGGCGATCTGCTTTGCAAAGTGGTGATGGAAACGCCGGTGAACTTGTCAGAGCGTCAGAAAGAGCTGCTGCGTGAATTTGAAACTTCAGTCACCGGCGCATCCAAGAAACATAGCCCCAAGGCTGAAGGCTTCTTCGATGGAGTGAAAAAGTTCTTTCAGGATTTGAATAGCTAACCGGCGCTCTACCGAAACAAAAAACCGATGCTCAAGGCATCGGTTTTTTTTGGGGTCATACTTGAGCTGGCGTTAATGTCGCACTCGATACTTATGCTGTTGCTGCTGTTTCCGGCCGCGGATTTAAGCACTTTTAGAATAGCAATGTTCAGAGTTACTGTCTGGTATTCAGAGCCCTGATATTCAGGCACCCAGCTTATGGAGCAGGCTTAGCCACAGTTGTTGCTCTTGCTCACTCAAGCGTGACATAAACTCATCGGCGACTTGCTGAAATGATACCTCGGCCTCAGTAAAAATCTTAGTGCCCGCCGGTGTCAGGGCTACCAGGCTGACTCTGGCATCACGGCTGGCGGTTTCCTTTTCTACCAGACCCATTTTTTCCATTGGGTTAAGCAGGCGGGTGATCCCCGAAGCGCTGAGTCCGGCACCCTGGGCCAGGTCGATCCTTCTGAGTTTATTGCCCTCGGCCTTTGCCAATTGTCTCAGTACCAAAAACTCGCTGAAGCTGATACCGTGCAGCGACAACCTGCCTGCCAGACTGCGTTGCAGTTGACTGTGCATCTCGGTTATAGCAAGCACAATGCTTGTCGTTATGGGTTGTGTCATCTGTGAAACCTCTGGAAACGAAATTAACTTGACCAATGCTTTATTAATACTTGATTGTGCAAGTATTAGTCTATTTGCTTGAGCAGTCAAGTAGTTTGCAAGTTTCTATCGGGTTGGATGACTTATGGCGCTGAGCTTCAGGTCTTTGCCTAAGGCTTTTGTTCGGAAGAAGACTCTTGCTCTTGCGGTGGCGCAGACTCTTGCCCTTGCTTTGGCGCAGACTCAGCTTGGGTTACGGGTGCATTGGCATTGCTTATCATGGCGGAGCTGCGCTCAAAGGTCATTATCAGGCGCTCAAACATCCCCTGAACCATTTCCAGTTGCTCCTGTGTCAAACCATCGGTTTGCAGCCGGGCTAAAAGGCGTTCGCAACTGCTACGGAAATCAGGTGGATTTTCGCCGCGGGAACAGAAGATAAAGGCGTTGGCGAGCGCCAGTTGCCAGTCTTGCAGTAGTTCGTCGAGTTGGCTGTCGCTGATGCTGGCCAGCAGGCGGCGCAGACGCATTGATACATGGCCCAGGTTAAGGCCGGTGAGGCCTAAGTCGGTCAGGGTTCGGTTGCTGCTCTGGCTGCTGCGTTCATAATTGGCCAAGCGCAGCAAGCGATCAGCCATACGGGCATTAAACCAGTCTTCAGGCTTGTCCTGTTTGACCATCTCAATCAGATCTTTGCGGGTGGCGTTGAGTAGGCGTTGCTGCATCATTTTGACCCCGGGCTCAGTCACCAGCTTAAACAGCCAATAGAGGATGCTGACGCCGACAAAGATGGCCATCGCCTTGCTCAGGGTGTTGTCTACGGCAAAAGCCTGGCTCATGTCTTTGCCGGGGCTGACCAAAATAGCAAATGGGATGCAAAATCCAAGGCCGTAGGGCAGGGTGGCCTGATTGGCCAGCGCCATCAGGCCAATAAAGAAGGGGCCTGCCAATACCAACAACATGATCTCAATATCGCCGCTGCTTTGGGCCAGTAGTCCGAGGGCGTAAAATATTGCGACAGGAATGGCGATCATTACTCCTATCAGCAGTCGCCGCAGGATCATGCTCAAAAGGGGTAAGGGCAGTCTGGCCATCATGATGGAGAAGATCACCGGCATGGTCATTATCATCAGGGCCGCACTGGAAGCGGTGCCAATCCACATCCCGGCACCTATCAGGAAAATCAGCATGGTTCTGACACCCGTGATAAGCCCCAGCAGGGGATCTCTGTGGGTCTGCATCGCGGGAGCATTGAGCAGCGTTTTATCCGGTGACTCCAACGCCTTGAATGCCCGCAGCACCAGCACCAAATCGCTGGCCAGCTCCGAGGCGGTTTTCAGCAGCCGCGATTCCAGTGGGCTGATACAGGTATGAGTGTTGCGAAAGTGGATGATTTCGCGCCTTTGCCTGTGTGCCAATTCATAACAGAATTGGAAATCGTCCGACTCGGACATCGCCTTGAAGTTGCTTTTTAGGGTACGGATTAGCCCTGAGAGAGTGCTTGTCATCAACTCTTCGTGGTTACGCTGCAAACGGCCGAATATCTGGATCACGGCGAGCAATGATAACACCTTGTTGAATAACAAATTGGCCGCACGACTGCGTCCCGGGCCTTCCGGACCCTCGTAGCTGAGAGCGTTGGCATCGTCGCTGGCTGCTGCCAGTGATTCAAGAATTGCGTCTATCTGATTATGGCGATTTTCATGGGAGCCGTTGAGATCCAGCTCCAGTGTGAGGTATTCCAGGGTTTGGTTGACTATTTTACGGGTTTGTTTTTGTAGCCCTTCGGTGACTCTGACTGGCCACAGCAACTGGCTCATCAGAGTGGCACAGATGGCACCGACTATAATTTCGCTGACCCTGGAGTGGGCGACGGCGAAGATGGTTTCACTGTTTGCTGTAGCTGGGCTTACCATCACCAAGAGCACAATAAGACAGGGGGTGATCCCCGCCATGGCAAAGGCGTAGACAAAGTTGATATGGCGTACCATGGCCGACAATGCAGAGTTGAGCCCCAACCACAGCGCCAGGGTGAGCATGGCCAGTTCGGGGGCACCGTAAAAAATGCTGAGAATAGCTATGCCGGCAACCCCGCCTACCAGGGTGCCTATTATCTGGCAAAGACCTTTTTCCAGCACCAGGCCACTTTCGGGGCGCATCTGCAGGAATATTGCCGATACCAGCGCCCAGTAGGGGCGCTCCAAGTCCAGATAGAGCGCCGCCGTCAATGCCAGTGCCATGGCAATCACCCCTTTGGTGGCGAAGATTAGCGTGCGCTTGTCCGGGGTCAGAAATACCGCCAGCGTGGGAGATAGGGGCATATTATTTTTCGGCTTGCAGTTGGATGGAAACCGTCAATCCGGCGCTGAGTTCATGTTGTTCCGAAGCCGGGTCCAGCTTGATATCAACAGGGATCCTCTGTGCCAGCCTGACCCAGTTGAAGCTCTGTTGAATTTGCGGCAACAGTTGACCATTGGCATTGGTATTGGTATCGGCAATTGCTTTGCCTATGCTGATCACTTCGCCCCTGAGCGGCTCGCCACCGCTCATTAGGCTGATTTTGGCCTTTTGGCCTACCTTTATTAATGGCAGTTTGGTTTCTTCAAAGTACCCTGTGACATAGAAAGAGCCTTGTTTAACCAGAGATAATACCGCCTTGCCCTGGTTAACATAGTTGCCCCGACGCAGGCTGAGGTTGATTATGGTGCCATCGGCGGGGGAGTGAACCTGAGTGCGCTGCAGATCTATTTTGCTGCTGTCGAGTCTGGCCTTTGCCAAGTTGTAGCTGGCTTTGGCCAACTCTGTGTTGATCCGTGCAGTTTCCAAATCCTCTTCACTGATCACCTCGCGGCCGGTGAGATTCTTGCGCCGTTCATATTTGTGCTTGGCCAGTTCCCATGCATGTAGCTTGTTTTCCAGCTCGGCGGCCAATTCGGTACTGGCGGCTTGATAACGGGTATCGTCCACCTTAAACAGCAGATCGCCACGTTTGACTTGTTGGTTATCTTTAACATTCAGTTGAGTGACCCAGCCTGAGACATCGGCCGAGAGGGTAATGACTTCGGCCCGCACCCGGCCATCACGGGTCCAGGGGGAATAGAGGTAGTGATTCCAAATCCAATATCCGGCCACTAAGGCAGCCAGCACGAGAAGCAAGGTAATGGAGATGCGCAGTACTTTTGCCATGATAAGTGTCAACTCTCAAACAGGTAGATAATCAGTGCCAGATAGCACACGAACAGGGCGACTTCGAACCAGGCCACTCGCCAGATTTTTGTGTACAGTCCGGTCCAGTGAAGAACCAGTCTGGTCAGAAACCAGAGTGCGAGCGCAAGAGGTGCGAAGAGAACCAAAGGACTGAACAGCAATCCCCCCAAGGCTAATTCTTCAAGCATTGTATGAGTTGGAACCTATAAAAAGACGTTTGGTAAAGAGTAACTTATAAGTGGATAACGGCGTTTGCCGTATCCATGTATCTCAATCAGTGTCGTGCCTGACAAGCCAGAGGTCAACTTTTTTCAAGCCTTGGCTGTACGCGCAGCTGGCTGTACGCGCAGCTGGCTTTTGGCCGGCGGGATCATTGGCGATACGAGAAGCTGTGCTTGCGTGTGACACTCAGGTAAAATCCAGGGAAACTTTATCACCGGAAGATAAAAGATGAATAACCGAATTTTCGGCCTACTTGCCATACTCTTTGTGGGAGCTCTTTCAGGCTGCTCCACTACTCAGTCGCCCACCGGGCGCTCGCAGATGCTGTTGTTTTCGCCCGAGCAGATAAACCAGATGGGTACCGCCTCTTTCGAGCAGATAAAAGCAAAAGAGAAGCAGAGCCAGGACAAGGCCGCCAGTGCCTATGTTGCCTGTGTGGCGCAGCGTATTACCTCTTTATTGCCGCAACAACATTGGCAATGGGTACTGTTTGAGTCGGATCAGGTCAACGCCTTTGCCTTGCCCGGTGGTCATATCGGTGTCTATACCGGGCTTCTTAAGGTGGCCAACAATGAAGACCAACTGGCAACGGTAATCGGCCATGAGATAGCGCATGTGTTGGCGCAGCACGGTAATGAACAGGCCTCACGGGCCCAACTCAGCAATACCGGTATGCAGTTGGCCGGTACGGCGTTGGGGATGGGGCAAGTAGCCAATGCCGATCTTTACATGGCGGCCCTGGGGCTTGGGGTGCAGGTGGGCTATATCTTACCCTATGGCCGGGCGCAGGAATCCGAGGCCGATGTGATGGGGCTGGAGCTGATGGCCAGGGCCGGCTTCGATCCTGGAGCCGGGGTGACCTTATGGCAAAACATGGCCAAGGCGGGGGGCGGTCAGGGGCCGGAGCTGTTGTCGACTCATCCATCCAATGAGAACCGCATTGCCCAGTTGCGTGATTTACAAGCGCAGATGATGCCGCTCTATCAGGCGAGCAAGGGTAAATTTAGCTCTTGCCAAAAATGAGGTTAACAAAGTCGGCTTGAGGCTCGGCCTTCTGTCCATTTTGGCTTGAGACTCGGCGAATGAACAAAGCGTAAGGATACGAATAAGCGCAACACTTGAACCCGGATAAGTGTTACACTGTGCCGCGAAAAATTCACAGATAAACTGAGAGTAAACTGATTATGTCTGATAAGTTCACCAGTGTTGAACAACAAGCCAGCTACGGCGTAGGCCGCCAGTTGGGTGAGCAACTGGCCGCAAACTCTTTCGAAGGTCTGGATATTCCAGCCGTTCAAGCCGGTCTGGCCGATGCATTTGACGGCAAAGAGAGTGTTGTTTCCATGGAAGATATGCAGGTTGCTTTCTCTGAAATCAGCCGTCGCTTGCAAAAGGCGCAGGAAGAGGCTGCCGAAGCCGCTTCTGCCGAAGGTAATGCTTTCCTGGCCGAAAACGCCAAACGTGAAGGTGTGGTGACTACCGAATCAGGTCTGCAGTACGAAATCATCAACGAAGGCTCAGGCGAGAAGCCAAGCTATGATTCCAACGTTCGTACTCACTATCACGGTACCTTTATCGACGGTAAAGTATTCGACAGTTCAGTAACCCGTGGTCAGCCTGCCGAATTCCCGGTTTCCGGCGTGATTGCCGGTTGGACCGAAGCGCTGCAACTGATGCCGGTTGGCGCCAAGTACAAGCTGTATGTACCGCATCACCTGGCCTACGGCGAGCGCGGTGCCGGGGCGGCTATCCCGCCTTATTCCACTCTGGTCTTTGAAGTGGAACTGCTGGACATTCTGTAATACCAAAATCGCTTGAGTCTGACTCAGGCGATTTTTTTAGCCTGTATGTGGAGAAAGTTATGAGTGGACATGTCAGAGTTGCGGTTGCCGGAAGCAGCGGCCGTATGGGGCGTACCTTGATAGAAGCGGCCGCGCATTCCAGCCGGATCATTCTGGGCGCGGCCATCGAGCGCGCTGGCTCGACTCTGGTGGGAGTCGATGCCGGAGAGTTGGCCGGGGTCGGTTGTCTTCATGTCCGGGTCTGCGATAGCCTGGATCAGGTTGCTGATGACTTCGATGTGCTGGTGGATTTCACCAGCCCGGAAGGCACCCTCAGCAATCTGGATTGGTGCGCCCGCCATCATAAGGCGATAGTGATAGGCACTACAGGTTTCAATTCGGCGCAAAAGGCGCAGATTGAGGCCTTTGCCGAGCAGATCCCTGTGGTATTGGCACCCAATATGTCGGTTGGGGTTAACTTGATGTGGAAGCTGCTGGAATTGGCGGCGGAAGTCATGGGTGATTATACCGACATAGAGATCATCGAAGGCCATCACAGGCACAAGAAGGATGCACCTTCAGGTACCGCCTTGAAGATGGGGGAAGTGATTGCCAACACACTGGGGCGGGATCTGGAAAAAGTCGCCGTCTATGGCCGCGAAGGGATCACCGGCGAGCGTGAGCGCGACACCATAGGTTTTGCCACTATCAGGGCGGGCGACTTGGTGGGTGAGCATACCGCCATGTTTGCCGATATGGGCGAGCGTTTGGAGATCACTCACAAGGCTTCCAGCCGAATGACCTTTGCCAACGGCGCCATGCGTGCGGCACTTTGGTTGCAGGAACAGGATGCCGGGCTCTACGACATGCAACAGGTATTGGGGTTGAAACCCCTATGACATTATTTAAAAAACCGCCGATTGGCGGTTTTTTTTTGAATTCCTCCGTCTGGCTATAGACGGATTGATATTTATCGTGTAGGATGCGCGGAATTTGTCAAAATTTCGTATTTTAGCGGAAATTGGTACTTTAAACAAAGATAAAAACATTACATTTCAGTGGCTTGGCTCTTTTCTCGGAGGTCGCGTTGACAAAGTCTGCCTTACTCGTACTCGAAGATGGAAGCGTATTTTCCGGCACAGCAATCGGTGCCGATGGGATCGCAGTCGGAGAAGTCGTTTTTAACACTTCGATGACCGGATATCAAGAAATCCTCACCGATCCATCTTATTCTCGCCAGATAGTAACTCTAACCTACCCACATATCGGTAATACCGGTACTAACAATGAAGACACAGAATCCGATGCAGTTCATGCCTGTGGTCTTATTATTCGTGATCTTCCCCTCCTCGCCAGTAACTTCCGTAACCAACAATCCCTCAGTGATTACCTCAAAGCCAACAAGGTAGTCGGTATCGCCGATATCGACACCCGTAAGCTGACCCGTATTCTGCGGGAGAAGGGCGCTCAGGCCGGTTGCATTCTGGTGGGTGAGCAGGACGTAGACAAGGCGCTGGCCGCCGCCAAGGCATTCCCTGGGCTGAAAGGCATGGACTTGGCCAAGGAAGTGACGACCGACAAGTCTTACACCTGGCGCAAGGGAACCTGGCGTTTGGAGAGCGGCCTGCCGGTCGATACTCCCGAGTCAGAACTCAAGTACAAGGTAGTGGCTTATGACTACGGCGTGAAGCAGAACATACTGCGGATGCTGGTAGACAGAGGCTGTGATGTGACTGTGGTTCCTGCACAAACGCCTGTCAGTGAAGTACTGGCGATGGCACCGGATGGGGTATTCCTCTCCAACGGCCCCGGTGACCCGGAGCCATGTGACTATGCCATCAAGGCGATTCAGCAAATTCTCGAAACCGATATCCCGGTATTCGGCATCTGCCTTGGCCACCAACTGCTGGCGCTGGCCAACGGTGCCAAGACGCTGAAGATGAAGTTTGGTCACCACGGTGCCAACCACCCGGTAAGCGATATTGACAAAGGCACTGTGATGATCACCAGTCAGAACCATGGTTTTGCTGCCGACGAAGCCACACTGCCTGCCAACATCAAGGTGACTCACAAGTCGCTGTTTGATGGCTCACTGCAGGGGATCCACCTGACAGACAAGCCGGCCTTCAGCTTCCAGGGTCACCCTGAAGCGAGTCCGGGGCCGCACGATTGTGCACCACTGTTCGATCACTTTATCGAACTGATTGAGCAATACCGTCACCAAGTCAAGCTGTAATCGCCGGGAGAAGATAGAAGAAAATGCCAAAACGTACTGATATCCAAAGTATTCTTATCCTGGGTGCCGGCCCAATCGTTATCGGTCAGGCCTGTGAATTTGACTATTCGGGAGCCCAGGCCTGTAAGGCGCTGAGAGAAGAGGGTTACCGGGTTATTCTGGTGAACTCCAACCCTGCAACCATCATGACAGACCCGGAAATGGCCGATGCCACATACATCGAGCCTATCCACTGGGAAGTGGTGCGCAACATTATCGCCAAAGAACGCCCCGATGCGATTCTGCCAACCATGGGCGGCCAGACGGCGCTGAACTGTGCCCTGGAACTGGAAGCCAAAGGCGTATTGAAAGAGTTTGATGTCGAGATGATCGGTGCCACTGCCGATGCCATCGACAAGGCCGAAGACCGTGCCCGTTTCGACAAGGCGATGAAGAGTATCGGCCTCGAGTGTCCTCGTGCCGGTATTGCCCACAGCATGGAAGAAGCGCACAAGGTACTGAATGAAGTGGGCTTCCCCTGCATCATTCGGCCCTCTTTCACCATGGGCGGCAGCGGCGGCGGTATCGCTTACAACGTCGAAGAGTTTGAAGAGATCTGTACCCGGGGTCTGGACTTGTCGCCGACCAATGAGCTGCTGATTGACGAGTCGCTGATTGGCTGGAAAGAGTACGAAATGGAAGTGGTGCGCGATCGCAACGACAACTGCATCATAGTCTGCGCCATCGAAAACTTTGACCCCATGGGCGTACACACAGGTGACTCCATCACAGTTGCACCGGCCCAGACCCTGACCGACAAAGAATATCAACTGATGCGTAACGCCTCCATGGCGGTGCTTCGGGAAATCGGCGTTGAAACCGGTGGCTCCAACGTGCAGTTTGGTATTAACCCCAAAGATGGTCGCATGGTGATCATCGAGATGAACCCAAGGGTATCGCGCTCATCTGCGCTGGCTTCCAAGGCGACCGGTTTCCCGATTGCCAAGGTTGCGGCCAAGCTGGCGGTGGGCTTTACCCTGGATGAGCTGATGAACGACATTACCGGCGGCCTGACCCCGGCTTCGTTCGAGCCCTCTATCGACTATGTGGTTACCAAAATCCCTCGCTTCAACTTCGAGAAGTTTGCCGGCTCCAACGACCGCCTGACCACTCAGATGAAGTCTGTCGGTGAAGTGATGGCCATTGGCCGTACCTTCCAGGAGTCGATGCAAAAAGCTCTGCGCGGTCTGGAAACCGGGATGACAGGTTTCGACCCTATCGTGGATATCAACGAGCCGGAAGCCCTGGCCAAGATACGTTACGAGTTGCAGGATGTCGGCCCTGAGCGTCCTTGGTATATCGCCGATGCTTTCCGCGCCGGTATGTCCATGGAAGGTATTCGCCGCATCACCAACATAGACCCTTGGTTCCTGGTGCAGATTGAAGATCTGGTGCTGCAGGAAGAGAAGGTCAAGGAAAGCGGCTGGAGCGGTCTTACCCAAGAGTTCCTGCGCAAGCTGAAACGTAAAGGTTTCTCCGATGCGCGCCTGGCGTCACTGCTGGGGGTTTCTGAAAGTGAAGTGCGCAAACTGCGTCACAAGTATGAGCTCTTCCCTGTCTACAAGCGGGTAGATACCTGCGCCGCCGAGTTCGCCACGGATACCGCCTACATGTACTCCACCTACGAGGAAGAGTGTGAGGCCAATCCGTCCGATAAAGACAAGATCATGGTGATAGGTGGCGGCCCCAACCGTATCGGTCAGGGTATCGAGTTCGACTACTGCTGTGTGCATGCAGCGCTGGCGATGCGTGAAGACGGATATGAAACCATCATGGTTAACTGTAACCCTGAAACCGTTTCCACCGACTATGACACTTCTGACAGACTCTACTTTGAACCTGTTACCCTGGAAGACGTACTGGAAATTGTGCGGGTTGAGCAGCCCAAAGGGGTTATCGTGCAGTATGGTGGCCAAACACCACTGAAACTGGCCCGAGCCCTGGAAGCCGCAGGTGTACCCATCATAGGAACCAGCCCGGATGCTATCGACCGCGCCGAAGACCGTGAGCGCTTCCAACAAGCGGTTGAGCGTTTGGGGCTGAAACAGCCTGAAAACAGCACTGTGACCAACCTGGAGCAGGCGGTACTGGATGCCGAGCGTATAGGCTACCCTCTGGTGGTTCGTCCCTCCTATGTTCTGGGTGGCCGGGCGATGGAAATTGTCTACGACGAGCAGGATCTGCGCCGTTACTTCAACGAAGCCGTCAGTGTATCCAACGAGTCGCCGGTACTGCTGGATCGCTTCTTGGATGACGCCACCGAAGTAGACGTGGACGCTATCTGTGATGGTAAAGATGTGGTTATCGGCGGCATCATGGAGCATATCGAGCAGGCCGGTGTTCACTCAGGTGACTCAGGTTGTTCATTGCCTCCTTACACTCTCTCCAAGGCGATTCAGGATGAGATGCGCGAGCAGGTACGCAAGCTGGCGCTGGAGCTAGGCGTTGTCGGTCTGATGAACGTGCAGTTTGCGGTCAAGAGTGATGTGATTTACCTGATTGAGGTAAACCCGCGCGCCGCCCGTACAGTGCCTTTCGTTTCCAAGGCCACAGGTGTGCCTCTGGCCAAGATTGCCGCCCGGGTGATGGCCGGTACTTCACTGGCCGAACAGCAACATACTCAGGAAGTGATCCCGCCTTACTACTCAGTGAAGGAAGTGGTTCTGCCGTTCAACAAGTTCCCGGGTGTTGACCCTCTGCTCGGCCCTGAAATGCGTTCTACCGGTGAGGTGATGGGTGTGGGTGATACCTTCGCCGAAGCCTACGCCAAGGCGCAACTGGGCTCAGTGAAGGATGTGCCCAAGTCAGGCCGCGCCCTGTTGTCTGTTCGTCACAGCGACAAGAAGCGGGTTTCGGATCTGGCGGCCAAGCTGATTGAACTCGGCTATGAGCTGGATGCCACCCACGGCACGGCTGTGGTGCTGGGTGAAGCGGGTATCAATCCCCGTCTGGTGAACAAGGTGCATGAAGGTCGTCCACACATTCTTGACCGGATCAAGAACGGTGAATACACCTACATAGTGAATACCACAGAGGGTCGTCAGGCCATCGAGGATTCCAGACAGCTGCGCCGCGGCGCGCTGCAGCACAAGGTGAACTACACCACCACCATGAATGCGGCTTTTGCAACCTGTATGGCCCATGATGCCGACGACAGAAGCAATGTTGCCTCGGTGCAGGAACTGCACGCCAGGGTCAACAAGTAAACGCTGTCAGTCAGTAACTGAAAGTGACCAGGCCACCCATTAGGGTGGCCTGTTTTTTTGTAAACCGGATGATTTGGGTCAAACGCCTTGGCTTTGGGATCTTGGCAGCTCTTGCTAAACTCGCCCACTATCAAGGCGTTTCATTTAAGACGCTGCAATCAAGATGTTTCAGGGAAAGGAAGTGATGATACTCGAGTCTGTCTCAAAGGAGCCCAAGGGCCGGGAAAGCGTTGCGGGGCGAGTCACAGGGCTGTTTAACCGGCGGAGCAAATCACGGGCTCTTGCCTTGAGTTTTGGCTTGGCTTTGAGCCTCGGCAGCAACGGCGTGCGGGCCGATATCAACACTGTGCCTTTGGTGGCGCCTTTGTATCACGGCGGCGATCTGCTGCAAAAGCAGCTGTTTAAAGGGTTGGAGCTCAGTGTCACCACAGGGCGCGATCTGGCGATATTTTCCGTTGCCGGTATGAGTCTGGATGCCTACATTTTAACACTGCCGCTTGATGCGCCGACCAAGGCCAGGGTTATAGCCCGGCTGTCGGATCCTTTCTACAGCATCCCCCTTGGGCATTTTCTCTACCTTTTTTACGACAGATACAGCCGCGCCGAGAACCGGGATCAGTTCCGGGATTATCTGCTGAGCCAATACAGCGAGGAGCAAATCGCACCCTGGCAGCATTCGCTGTTCAGCCTGGAGGAGCAGGTCAAAGACAATACCGAACCGACCGCCGAAGCCAATGACAGACGCGAAGGCATGACGCTCAATCGCCAGTTGGTTGCCATGTTGGTGACTGTCTATGATCGCCTGTTCAACAATGATGACTGGGCCCTTGGCAAGAAACTGCCGGAACATTACCGCTATCTTGGCAACACCCCTGAAGATCTGGCGCTGATTGCCGACATTCAGCCGCTGATCATCACTGAGATTGGCAAGTATGTCGGCAGTCTGCCCGAGGGGGATATGCGCAGCGCCCTCGAGCTGATTATTGAAGATGGCAAGGCGGAAAATGCCGCCAAGGTAAACAACAAGGCGCAGGCGATAACAGTTACTCTTATCGACTTTGTCCGTCTCAATGTGCTCAAGGCCTATCGCCAATATGCATTACCGGCGCAGCGGGCCAAGGCCTTTTCTGCCTGGATGCAGGCCAGTCTCAAGGAAGACCCCAAGGGGCTGAGTGACTTTTTGGCAAGTTGGAGTCAACGCCCAAGAGCGGTGCAGATAACAGTAGATGGTTTGAGCCAGGGACTGATGCAGGCGTTGGTTGCACCCAATTCCGGCCCTTATCTCAAAGAAGTACTAGCCAGGGATGCGGCTTTGTCGCAACTCACGCCCGCGTCAGCCATGGGGCGGCCGCAGCACACTCCCAAACAGGACTTTTTGCGTCAGCTGGTGAAAAATGGCGTCACCGATCAGTACTATCTGCCGTTTTTTAAGTCACTCTATCGCCGGAGTGAAAATGGCATAACCACAGGAGGTATCTCTTCCACGCCTACCATCAGTGTGCGCAATCTGCCGATTATCAAGACAGGCGCCGCAGTGTCCGGTAAGGGGGGCACAGGGATCCCCAATTTTCACTTTGTCGATCGCACCCGTGATCGGGCCTATTACTTCTTCGGCAATGATGCCCTGCAGCTCGAAAATCTGGTGGAAAGCCGTGGCATGCGCACCATGTTCGACCGCCTGAACTATCTCAAGACCTTAAACTGTAACGCCCAATATGACTGGAACGCCCAGACCAGTTTCGATGCCCTGGTCAATTTGGGGCTGGGGGAAGTGATCCGTGATTTTGGCGAGCAGCGCTGTCTCAATGAGTTGTCGCTGCGTGCCGAAGCCGAGAAGGGCTTGCAACATAGCGTGGCGGCGGTTCGCGAGCAACTCGAGGCCTACGACAGGATGGGCGCCTGGCGGTTGTTTTCCCGCATGAGCTTACGGGCCAAGCTCAATGAACAGCTCAATGAGCTGGCCTTGCTGAGTGAGCAGGCAATGCCGGACTATCTGCTTATTTATAACCCCTGGCCGGATCACTTCGCTCATTTCAAGGGGCCGTTCAGCGACGAAATCATAGCGCCGACCGGTGAGCTTAACCGCCTCGATTACTGGCTCGGCCGTCTGGACAAGGTGTATCGGGACGCGGGTATCTATCCGCAGACGCTGTGGGGCATGGCCGGCGATCATGGTTTGGCACCTGTGTATCACACCCTTAACCCTGAACTGGTGTTGCAAGATGCGCTCAAGCAGCGCGGGGTCGAGCTCAAGATAAGCAAAATCTCCTCTGATGAAGGAGAAGGCCCCAAGATAACCAACAACCTCAATCCGCCTTCACTGCATGGGGTAGATTTGGTGATAGCCTCCACTGCCGGTGGCAACTATATGCTGGACTTCTTTAACTCGGACCGAGGTTGGCAGGTGCAACCCCTGTATCAAGAGTTGACCCGTTTTAAGGTTAAAGGAGGTAAGGCGCTGGATATGGTCAGCCTGCTTGCTGATGAGTTGCAGGAATCGCTGGATTATCTGGTGGTGCGCCAAAGCGATTGTACGCTTGATAGCTGCTCTGTGCGTTTGGTGGGATACAGAAACGGGCAGCGCCGCGATGAAATGATTAATCGTGAATCGGGCGTTATCCGTTATCAGGCGCTGGATGGTAAGGGCGCGCCAGAGTTGCTGGCACTGGCTCAGAGCAACCCTTATTTGGCGCCGCTGTCTGATGTTCAGCTGTCTGCCAAGCAACAACTGCTCGAACTGTGCCTGGGGAGTGCCAAGGGCTGCAGCGCCGAGCAGTGGCGCAGCCTGGCGGCCATGAGTCCCAGACCCGATGCCGTGGTGCAGCTGGCACATCTCTATGATGAAGACAGGGCCGGCACCATCAATCTCTTCCCCAAAGAGGGTTTTGGTTACAACACCTTAGTGCCGGGGCGTCATGCGGGGGAACATTATCTGGAAAAAGATGCTTTCATAGGTTTCTGGGGCGAGCCTAGCAAACCCGGCCAGAGATTGGGGCCGCTGGATAACGGCTCACTGGCGCCGACTTTGTATCAGTACCTTACCGGTGAGCAGGTCGAGGTAGGAGACAATGGTTGGGGCTATCCCTCTGTGCTTTCGAGTCTTAACTGAGATGAACTTATTATCGTCGGTGCCACAGAAACAGAGATTTTTGTCGCCATCACTGGCAAGCCTGCCATGGCTTAGGTAAGCTTGTAGCCAAGATGAATTGAGTTTTGGCCGGTGTGTTCCCCGGTATTCCGCTATGCATCCCTGGCGCCGCAGACAAAATGGCGCCCATTCACCCGAAAAATGAGTCTCTGTTGGCCCTTGGCTGACGGAGGCTGCTTTTGTTTGACAGGAGACGAAAGAGATTATGAACAAGGTTCCCATGACCCTGGTTGGGGCAGAACAGTTGCGTAAAGAACTGGATATACTCAAGTTTGATCGCCGTCCCAAGATCACCGAGGCAATTGCCGCGGCGCGTGAACTGGGGGATTTGAAAGAAAACGCCGAATACCATGCCGCCCGTGAAGAGCAAGGCATTTGCGAAGCCCGTATCCGCGATATCGAAGGCAAACTGTCCAACGCCCAGATCATTGATGTGACCAAGATGCCCAACAATGGCCGGATCATCTTTGGTTCTACCGTGACCATACTGAACCTGGACACAGATGCCGAAGTGACTTACCGTATTGTCGGTGACGATGAGGCCAATATCAAAGAGAACCTGATCTCGGTGAACTCCCCTATTGCCCGTGGCCTAATTGGCAAAAATCTCGGGGATGAAGTCAATATCCAAACTCCCGGTGGCCTGGCAGAGTATGAAGTGGTCGCCGTCGAATATATCTGATTGCGTTATCAAGCCGCCTCCGGGCGGCTTTTTTGTACAAGATGGACAAAGTTTAATTTGCCCGCCAGGGCTTGAAAGACTAGCATCCGCCCAAATAACCATTATCAATGGACACCTTGTTGCTGAAAATCATGCGCCTCTTTACCCTGCTGATCGCCATAGGTCTGCTGGGCAATGTGTATTCCGGGATTGCCTCTGATGCAACCTGGAAGGCGTTTGAACAGGCTTTACCCGAGCTCAGTCAGCAAGATGCTGACAAAGAGCCGTTGTCCATAGCTTCATCTACCTCAGTTGGCCAGGAGCCTCAAGCCCAAGAGTCCCGGCATCACAAGTTTGGCAAGCATGATGCTAGTGGCAGAGCTGAGGTGGAAGGCAAGGTTTCCCTGTCTCACTTATCCAAGTTGCTGCGCTCCGAGCAGGGCGACCAACTCTATTCGGCGCCCGGAGCCAGCCAGCGCTGCCTCAGCACTGCCGCTCCGCATGATGTGGCCGAGCCACCCTATGAATTGGCGTTTGAAATCGCTATGCCACCGGCGCCTTTGCTCAGCATAGGTTTTGCCGAGCAATTGCCTATTGAGCAATATTGGACCTTAAAGCACCCAGGAGCCGGTTTGCGCCTTGGAGGCTGGAAAGACGCCAACCTCCGCTATCGCTTCAGTCAGCAAGCCGCCTGACGCTCTCTACCGGGCTTTTCTGTCCGGGTTTCACTTCATCTGTTGTCAGTCACTCCTTCATTGGATGGCTGCGACTGTGATATGTGGCTTAAGCCACGAGTCGAAAAGAGAGCGTAAATATGATAACTGACTCATTATTAAAGAGTAATGCCCGCGGGCGCCAGCCTAAAAAACTGCTGAATCACTACAGCGCCTGGAAATATCTGGTACTGGTAGTCACCCTGGTGGTGATGGCGCTGAGTGCCTTGCCGACTTGGTATGGTGAAGATGCCGCGGTGCAAATATCCCCCAAGGCCGGAATCGCCTTATCTCCGACCCAGATAGTTTCTGAACTGGCCAAGGCCGATATTCTCGTCAAGCGCCTGGACAGCAAAGATCAGCAAACCCTGGTTATTCTCAATGACGAAGGCCAACAGACGCTGGCCAAGTCATTGCTGGCCACTCATGCCCAAGATCCCGCTGAACTCACTCTGGCCTTGAGTCCGGCGGCGCCCGAGTGGTTGCTCGGCATGGGGTTTGAACCCATTAAACTGGGGCTGGATCTTCGTGGCGGGGTGCAATTCTTGTTGGATGTGGATATCACCCCTGTGTATCAAACCCAGGGAAGTTCACTGGCCGACGCCCTGCGTGCCTTTGCCAGAGAGCAAGGGATCCGAGGCTTGAGTGTGCGTCAGGGCGCTGAAGAGCAACTGACAGTGGTTATGCCAGAGGCGGCTCGCGCCGAGGTGCGGCAGTTTATGGCCAAGCAATACCCACTCTGGCAGGTGAGCAGCAATAACAGTCAGCTCAAGTTGGCGCTGACTGAAGCCGAGAAAATCAACTTGCGTAACCTGACGGTGCAGCAAAACCTGCAGATCATGCGTACCCGTATCGAAGAGTTGGGGATCACCGAAGCACTGGTGCAGCGTCAGGGCGAGAGCCGCATCCGTATCGAGCTTCCCGGTGTTCAAGACCCGGCGGCCGCCAAGAGCGTGATAGGGGCAACTGCGACTCTGGCCTTCTATGAGGTCAAGGACAGCGCCACCGGCGCCATCTTGATTAAAGACAAGACCGGCAATCCTGTGCCCGTGGCGCGCAAGCCTGTGCTGACCGGTGAGCATATTGTCGATGCCCGTGCCGGCATAGGTGAAATGGGCACTGCCGAGGTCAATATTACCCTGGACAGCGAAGGCGGTCGCCGTATGACCGACTTCTCCCGAGGCCATATCGGCAAACCTATGGCCACGGCATATAGTGAGTACAGCCGCGATGCCAACGGTAAGGCGGTGCAAAGCAATGAAATTATAAGTGTCGCCACCATTCAGTCTGTGCTGCCGGAGCGTTTTCGGATAACCGGCGCCGGTAGTTATCAGGATGCGCAGCAACTGGCTCTTTTGCTGCGGGCCGGTTCTATGACTGCGCCTGTCACCATAGTTGAAGAGCGCACCATAGGCCCGACGCTGGGTGCAGAAAATATTCACAACGGCTTTGCCGCCCTGGCGCTCGGTCTGGGGATCACCCTGGTGTTTATGGCGCTTTGGTATCGCAGGCTAGGCTGGGTCGCCAACCTGGCATTGCTGGCTAACATGGTGTTGCTGTTTGGCTTGCTGGCTTTGATCCCCGGCGCGGTATTGACTCTCCCCGGGATTGCCGGTTTGGTGCTGACAGTGGGTATGGCGGTGGATACCAATGTGCTGATTTTCGAGCGGATCCGCGACAAGCTTCGTGAAGGGCGAGCATTGGCTCACGCCATTGACAAGGGCTTTGACAGCGCCTTCTCCACCATTTTCGATGCCAACTTCACCACTATGATCACAGCCGTAGTGCTCTACGCCATAGGTAATGGCCCTATTCAGGGGTTTGCGCTGACGCTGGGGCTGGGGTTATTGACCAGTATGTTTAGCGGGATTTTTGCCTCAAGGGCGATTATCAATCTGGTTTATGGCAAGAACTTCAGCCGCGATGTGAGGGTTTAATATTATGATTAATATGAAAAATGCAACCAAGTGGCGTTATTTCAGCAGCGCGGTTTCTGTAATTTTGATGATAGTGTCCATCAGTGTGATTGCCGTCAAGGGGCTCAACTGGGGGCTGGATTTTACCGGCGGCGTGGTCAGTGAAATCCGTATCGACAGCTCAATCAGCGCCAAGACGTTGCAACCTGTGTTGCAGCAGGCCTATGGCCAGGAAGTCAGCCTGATTGCAGCCGGTGAGGCTGGACGCTGGGTGCTGCGTTATGCCGCGCCAAGTGCCGGGCAAACCATGCCCGAACTACCGGAGGTACTGGCGGGTATGAACACTCAGGTGGAAGTGCTCAATACCAGCATAGTCGGGCCTCAGGTCGGCCAGGAGTTGGCTGAGCAGGGCGGTTTGGCTTTGCTGGTGGCTATGCTGTGTATTCTGGGGTATCTCTCTTATCGCTTTGAGTGGCGCCTGGCATCCGGCGCGGTATTTGCTCTGGTGCATGATGTTATCTTTGTGCTGGCTTTTTTCGCCGCCACTCAGATGGAGTTCAACTTGACTGTGCTGGCGGCTGTGTTGGCCATTTTGGGATATTCGCTCAACGATTCCATCATTATTGCCGACAGGATCCGCGAATTGCTGGCGGCCAAACCCAAGTTGGCGGTAAAAGACATCAATAACCAGGCGATTGCGGCCACTTTTGCCCGAACCATGGTGACATCCGGTACTACACTAATGACCATTTCAGCACTGTGGATCATGGGTGGAGGCCCCTTGGAAGGATTTTCCATCGCCATGTTTATCGGGGTGTTGACCGGTACCTTCTCATCGATATCCGTTGGTACTTCATTGCCGGAATGGCTGGGGCTGTCCAGTGAGCATTATCGGGTGACGCCTGTGACCCAAACACCTTGATTGAACTCGTCAATTAATACTGATTTAATCCGCCGGCGCCACAATGTGCGCGCCGATGGGATTATGGCAACAAAAAAGCCACCGGTTAAGGTGGCTTTTTTGTGGGGAAAGGGCTTATCTGGCCTTGGGCAGAGCGATTTTCATCTCTTCGGATTGACGGAAGAGCACCAAAACATGGCCGATTAGCTGCACCTTGGTTGCCTGGGTTTCACGGACAATGGCATCAACGATAGCGGCTTTCAGTTCTCTGTCTTCAGAGGCGACTTTAACTTTAATCAGCTCATGGTGAGAGAGCGCATTATCAATTTCAGCCAGTACCCCTTCAGTCAGGCCATTGGCACCAAGCAGCACTACCGGCTTGAGGCTGTGTGCCAGGCCCTTTAGATGCTGTTTCTGTTTGGTTGTTAAGTTCATTTCTACCAACTTTTGCTGAGTTACTGTTGAAAAGCCGCTATTCTACCCTCATATAGCCCTTGTGTAACTCTCATTTGTTGCGGATTTTGAATGTCAGGTAAGAAACGTACGGCCAGTTCCACCCGTTGGATGCAGGAACACTTTGATGATCACTATGTCAAATTGGCACAAAAACGGGGGCTGCGTTCGCGGGCCGCGTTCAAGTTAGAGGAGCTGCAACAAAAAGATCAGCTGATTAAACCCGGGATGACAGTGGTCGACCTGGGGGCGGCTCCCGGAGGTTGGTCTCAGGTGGCGGCCAAGTTGGTCGGTGAAAAAGGTAAAGTGGTTGCCTGTGATATTTTACCGATGGACCCAATCGTTGGCGTCGATTTCCTTCAGGGAGACTTCCGTGAGGAAAAAGTCCTTGAGGCCTTGCTGACCCGGGTAGGGGAAGATAAGGTTGACTTGGTGCTATCGGATATGGCGCCCAATATGAGTGGTTCAGATGGTGTGGATCAGCCCAGAGCCATGTATTTAGTGGAGTTGGCGCTGGATATGTGTCATCAGGTGTTGGCAGCCAATGGTAGTTTTGCTGTTAAAGTCTTTCAGGGGGAGGGCTTTGACGAGTATATGAAAGCAGTCAGACAAGCGTTCAAGACTGTAAAAACCCGTAAGCCGGATTCCTCCAGGCCACGTTCTCGCGAGGTCTATCTGGTAGCGACAGGGTACAAGTTGTAGTACCCTGATTGAAGTAAATCTCAAGACTTTGTGAGGTTCAGTAATTGAGTGACATGGCAAAAAATTTGATTCTCTGGGTGGTCATCGCCGTGGTGCTGATGTCCGTGTTCCAGGGTTACTCCCCCTCTTCTTCGTCAGCGCAGAAGATGGATTATTCGACTTTCCTGGACGATGTTCGTAGCGGCCAAGTCAGTAACGTGGAAGTGAAAAACGACCAACGTACGATTGAAGGCGTCAAAAAGTCCGGTGAAAAGTTCACCACCATTATGCCCTTGTATGACCAGGATCTGATCAATGACCTGGACCGTAAAGGCATCCGCATGAAAGGGCAGGAAGCCGAAGAGTCAGGTTTCCTGACACAGATCTTTATCTCCTGGTTCCCCATGTTGCTGCTTATCGGGGTGTGGATCTTCTTTATGCGACAGATGCAGGGCGGTGGCGGTAAAGGCGCCATGTCCTTTGGCAAGAGTAAAGCCAAGCTGATGAGCGAAGATCAGATTAAGACCACCTTTGCCGATGTGGCCGGTTGTGACGAGGCCAAGGAAGAGGTGAAGGAGATGGTGGATTATCTGCGTGATCCCAGCAAGTTCCAGAAACTCGGTGGCCGTATTCCTACCGGTGTATTGATGGTTGGTCCTCCAGGTACAGGTAAAACCTTGCTTGCCAAGGCGATTGCCGGTGAAGCCAAGGTACCTTTCTTTACCATTTCAGGTTCTGATTTTGTGGAAATGTTTGTCGGTGTCGGTGCCTCTCGGGTACGTGACATGTTCGAGCAGGCCAAAAAGTCGGCGCCATGTATCATCTTTATCGATGAAATCGACGCCGTGGGTCGTCAGCGTGGTGCCGGACTCGGTGGTGGTCACGACGAGCGTGAGCAAACATTGAACCAGATGCTGGTGGAAATGGATGGCTTTGAAGGTAATGAAGGTATTATTGTTATTGCCGCAACCAACCGTCCAGACGTATTGGATGCCGCGCTGCTGCGTCCAGGCCGTTTCGACCGCCAGGTTGTTGTAGGGTTGCCGGATGTTCGCGGTCGTGAGCAAATTCTTAAAGTGCACATGCGTAAAGTGCCTTTGGGTGACGATGTCAAAGCCAGCGTTATTGCCCGTGGTACGCCTGGGTTCTCAGGTGCGGATCTTGCCAACCTGGTTAACGAGGCGGCACTGTTTGCTGCTCGCGGTAATCGCCGTGTGGTGACCATGGAAGAGTTTGAGAGTGCCAAAGATAAGATCATGATGGGCGCCGAGCGCCGCTCCATGGTGATGTCTGAGTCCGAGAAAGAGATGACGGCTTACCACGAAGCCGGCCACGCGATTGTGGGCTATCTGGTGCCTGAGCACGACCCTGTGCATAAGGTAACCATTATCCCTCGAGGCCGTGCCTTGGGTGTGACCTTCTTCCTGCCGGAAGCCGATGCCATCAGTGAGAGCCGCCAGAAGCTGGAGAGTAAGATCTCTGTGGCCTACGGTGGTCGACTGGCAGAAGAGATTATCTTTGGCACTGAAAAAGTCTCTACCGGCGCATCTCAGGATATTAAATATGCTACGGCCATTGCCCGTAACATGGTGACCCAATGGGGCTTCTCCGAGCGACTCGGTCCGCTGCTGTACGCAGAGGAAGAGGGTGAGGTATTCCTGGGCCGCTCCATGGCCAAGTCCAAGCATATGTCTGATGAGACTGCGGCCATCATAGATTCTGAAATCAAGGCTATCATCGACCGCAACTACCAGCGAGCCAAACAACTGCTGGATGAGAATATGGATGTACTGCACGCGATGAAAGATGCGCTGATGAAGTATGAGACCATAGACTCGCGCCAGATTGAAGACCTGATGGAGCGCCGTGAAGTACGCCCTCCGGTCGATTGGCATATGGATGACAACGGTTCTTCCAACGGTAATAATGGCAATAAAGCCGCCAAGCCGGAAGAAGCCGAGGTTGAAGAGCATGAGCCGAGTGAGACGACTGCTGATTTGGGTAAGCCCGGCGAGAGCCCACTGAAATAGGCCCATTTTGAGGTTAAAGAAAACCCCGCAAGGGGTTTTCTTGTTTCTGCCTGAAGGCACAATACGAAATCCAATAAAGATGTTCTCGCGCTTGACGCGTAAGGGAGTAATGAGTGTTTGAATTGAAGTCCGGTGCTCACCAACTACTACTCGATGAGCCTAAGGTGATGGGGATCCTCAACGTAACCCCGGATTCGTTTTCCGATGGCGGCCGTTTTTCTTCCTTTGAACTGGCCTGCCGACGTGCCGACCAAATGGTGGCCGATGGCGCCGTGTTTATCGATATCGGCGGCGAGTCCACCCGTCCAGGTGCTGCCGATGTCAGCGTCGAAGAGGAGCTTTCCCGGGTTGTTCCCCTGGTGGAGTATATTGCTGCCAAGCATCCCAAAACCTGGATCTCTTTAGATACCAGCAAAGCCGAAGTGATGCGCGCCGGTATCAATGCCGGCGCTCACCTTATCAATGATGTGCGGGCCTTGCAGGAGCCGGGCGCCCTGCAAGCCGCTGCTGAACTGCAGGTGCCTGTATGTCTGATGCATATGCAGGGGCAGCCCAGAACCATGCAGAATGAGCCTCACTATGAGGATCTGCTCGCCGAGGTGAACGACTTCTTTGCCAAGCGTATTGAGGCCTGTATTGAAGCGGGGATCGCCAGAGAGGCAATATTGCTGGATCCGGGTTTTGGATTTGGCAAGACGCTGGAACACAATTATCATCTGCTGGCTCATTTGCAAGAGCTGGCAAAATTTGATCTGCCTTTACTTATCGGACTGTCGCGAAAGAGTATGATAGGAAATCTGCTTGAGCGCAGCGTAGATAGTAGATTGGCAGGTAGCCTGGCTGGCGCCATGTTGGCTGCTCAGCGGGGAGCTCATATTATTCGGGTACATGATGTTGCAGAGACTTGCGATGTACTTAAGGTGATGGCTGCCAGCAAACGTTTTGGATAATAAATGTATTTGGGATAAAAGCATTTCAAGCCAATAGGTCAGCCAATATTAGGTTTACAGTATATAGAATAGCCATTTGAAGATGGTTCTCAGTAGGAGTGAACGTGAGAAAGTTTTTTGGTACGGATGGGATCCGCGGCAAGGTCGGAGCGGGCAAGATGACTCCGGAGTTGGCTCTTAAGCTTGGCTGGGCTGCCGGTAGGGTCTTGTCCCGCAGTGGCACTCGTAAAGTGATCATAGGCAAGGATACCCGGATCTCTGGTTATCTGTTTGAGTCGGCTCTGGAAGCCGGCCTGTCTGCCGCCGGGCTCAATGTGATGTTGATGGGCCCTATGCCGACGCCTGCAGTTGCCTACCTGACCCGAACATTCCGCGCCGAGGCCGGAGTGGTTATCAGTGCATCTCACAACCCCTACTACGATAACGGTATCAAGTTTTTCTCCACAGATGGCAGTAAGCTGGATGACGAGTTGGAACTTGAAATTGAAGCCGAGCTGGAAAAGCCTCTGGTTTGTGTCGAGTCACACCTGCTGGGGAAAGTCTCCCGCATTGATGATGCTGCCGGTCGTTATATCGAATATTGCAAAGGTAACTTCCCGGCGGACCAAACCCTCGCCGGACTCAAGATAGTGGTAGACTGTGCTCACGGCGCAACCTATCACATCGCCCCCAATGTGTTCCGCGAACTGGGCGCCGAGGTAGTGACCATAGGGGATAAGCCCAATGGCATCAACATCAATGATCAGGTTGGCGCGACCTCCATGGCCAAGATTTGTGAGACCGTGGTCAGCGAAGGCGCCGATCTGGGTATCGCGCTCGATGGCGACGGTGACCGTATCATGATGGTCAATCGACAGGGTGAAGTGATAGACGGCGATCAGATCCTCTATATTCTTGCCTGCGACGCGCAAAAGCGCGGCATTCTTAAAGGCGGGGTTGTCGGTACTCTGATGTCCAATCTGGGGCTCGAATTGGCGCTCAAACAGCTCAATATCCCTTTTGCCCGTTCCAAGGTCGGTGACCGCTATGTAATGGAGTTGCTGAAAGAGAAAGATTGGCGCATAGGTGGGGAGAACTCTGGCCATATCCTCAATCTGGATCATGGCACTACGGGTGATGGCATAGTGGCAGGTATTCTGGTGCTGGCGGCAATGCGTCGTCACAATGCGTCACTGGAAGAGCTGACTGAGTCGATGCAGATGTTGCCTCAGGTCCTTATTAATGTTCGCTTTGAAGGCAACTCAGATCCACTGGCGTCACAACTGGTGAAAGACGCCCAAGTTCAGGTCGAGTCGCGACTTGGCGAGCGTGGCCGGGTACTGCTGCGTAAATCCGGAACTGAGCCTTTGATCCGGGTAATGGTGGAAGGGGACGATGAAGTCCTGGTGCGCGCCCATGCCGAAACCATAGCCGCCGCAGTCAAACAAGCGGTTTAAACTGGCATTCTTCAGCTTAATCAAAGTAAAATTAACGACTTAAGTTGGAATTGTGAGCGATTTACTGAGTGTGAGCATAAAAAGTAGCCGAACACACAGTAAATCGCAAAAATTCCGTAATCAGGTATTGTAAGTTAATAAGTGGTTCGCTATTATTCACGCCGCTTTCAGAGGAGATGGTGATGGCACTCAGACGTCCAATGGTAGCAGGCAACTGGAAAATGAATGGCAGTGCACAGTTGGCACAAGAGCTGTTCAAGAAGTTTGCCAGCAAGCTACATAATGATTCTGTTGAAGTGGTTTTATGCCCACCAGCGATTTACCTGGAAAGCGTAAGGCAACTGCTCGAAGCTAACAAAGAAACCCTGAATGGTTCTCTGGTTAGAATGGGGGCTCAAAACCTGAGTCAGCACGATTTTGGTGCTTATACAGGTGAAACCTCGGGGCGGATGCTGAAAGATGCCGGTTGTCGTTATGTGATAATTGGTCACTCGGAACGCCGTCGTATGTACGGTGAAACGAGTAATATAGTGGCAGAGAAATTTGCCGCGGCTCAAAAGCACGGTCTGACTCCGATACTTTGTGTTGGTGAATCTGGCCCGGCTCGTGAAGCAAGACGTACCTTTGAGGTGCTTGCCGAGGAGCTTGATGTGGTAATCGAAAAGAACGGTACCATGGCTTTTGATAATGCGATCATCGCCTATGAGCCCCTTTGGGCTGTAGGGACAGGAAAGAGCGCAACACCAGAGCAGGCGCAAGAAGTTCACGCGTTTATACGCAATCGCCTCTCTGAAGTGTCCCCTTATATTGGGGAAAACATCAGGATCTTGTACGGCGGCAGTGTCACACCAAGTAATGCTGCAGATTTATTCGCCCAACCTGATGTAGATGGTGGACTGATAGGCGGTGCTAGCTTAAACTCTACCGAATTCTTGAGTTTATGTTCAATAGCAATGAGCGCTTAATATGAAAGAAGTACTGATGGTTATTTACTTGTTGGTGGCTTTGGGTCTGATTGGACTCATTCTTATCCAGCAAGGCAAGGGAGCTGACATGGGCGCATCTTTTGGTGCCGGTGCTTCAGGAACCCTGTTCGGTTCAGCAGGTTCAGGTAACTTTCTGACTCGGACAACGGCGATTCTCGCTATCGCGTTTTTCACTCTCAGCCTGGTTATCGGCAATATGAGTGCGCATCACGTGAAGCAGGATACCAACATTTTGGGGCCTGAGGTAGAACAGACCCAACAGTCTGAGAGCAAAATTCCAGACTAATACCGAATATGCCGAGGTGGTGAAATTGGTAGACGCGCAGCCTTGAGGTGGCTGTGACCTAACGGTCGTGCGGGTTCAAGTCCCGCTCTCGGCACCAATCTTTAACTGAGTTAATGAATGTGAAATTTTTCTCAGTTATTGCAAGTGAAAGCTGAAATCAGTAAACTTGCAGCAGTTGACGCGGGGTGGAGCAGCTTGGTAGCTCGTCGGGCTCATAACCCGAAGGTCGTCGGTTCAAATCCGGCCCCCGCAACCAGCTCCCAGTGATGAATTAAGCTAATATTTAATTCATCCTGTTTACAGGTTCTTGAACATAATGACCTCGTGATTACGGGGTTTTTTGTTATCTGGGACTTTTAAATTTGCTGCCTTTTACGGCAGCTCAATACTGGGGCTATTAATAGCCCTTTTTTGTTTTTCGGGGGTTACCTTGGCAACATTAGAATCCAGACTCACAGAAATGCTTACTCCAGCAGTGGAAGGCCTCGGCTACCAGCTCTGGGGTATTGAATTTGTTAAGGCCGGCAAGCATTCAACCTTGCGGCTCTTTATTGACAGTGAGAACGGCATTAATATTGAAGATTGTGCCAATGCCAGTCGTCAGGCGAGCGCCATTCTGGATGTCGAGGACCCAATCACTTCCGAATACACGCTGGAAGTCTCCTCTCCCGGTCTCGATAGGCCGCTGTTCACCTCTGAGCAATATGGTATGTACCTTGGAGAGGAAGCAAAGATTCAACTGACTATGCCGGTAGCGGGTAGTCGTAACTTAAAAGGTACCATCACTAAGGTGGAAGGGCAGATGCTCACTCTGACAGTGGATGGAAAAGACTTGATTATTGCCTTGGATAACATCCGTAAAGGCAACCTGATCGCTAAGTTTTGATGGTTTCAAGGTGAACGAGGCAAGACGATGAATAAAGATATTTTGCTGGTCGCTGAAGCGGTTTCCAACGAAAAGGCTGTACCGCGCGAAAAGATTTTCGAGGCGCTCGAAATTGCGCTGGCTACCGCAACCAAGAAAAAGTATGAAGGCGATATCGATGTTCGTGTTGCCATAGATCGCAAAACTGGCGATTACGAGACTTTCCGTCGCTGGTTGGTGGTTGATGATAACGGTGAAGCGTTGGAAAACCCTTACCGTGAAATCACTCTGGAAGCGGCTCGTTATGAGAACCCTGAGATCCAGCCTGGCGAGTTCATTGAAGATGAAATCGATTCGGTACAATTTGACCGTATTACTACTCAAACCGCCAAGCAGGTAATAGTACAGAAAGTCCGTGAAGCCGAGCGCGCCCAAATCGTCGAGCAGTTTATCGACAAAGAAGGTGAGTTGGTTACCGGTGTGGTCAAAAAGAGCAACCGCGACAGCGTAGTGGTTGATCTCGGCAACAACGCCGATGGCGTGCTGTTCAAAGAAGACCTGATCTCCCGTGAGACTTTCCGTCCTGGTGACCGGGTACGCTCCCTGCTGTATGCTGTGCGTCCTGAGGCTCGTGGTGCTCAGTTGTTCCTGACCCGCACCAAGCCTGAAATGTTGATCGAACTGTTCCGTGTTGAAGTACCGGAAATTGCCGATGAGATGATCGAAGTGATGGGCGCCGCCCGCGACCCAGGTTCACGTGCCAAGATCGCCGTGAAATCAAACGATCGTCGTATCGACCCTATCGGGGCTTGCGTCGGTATGCGCGGTGCCCGGGTGCAGGCTGTATCCAATGAACTTGGTGGCGAGCGTGTTGACATAGTGCTGTGGGACGATAACCCGGCACAATTTGTTATCAACGCTATGGCACCAGCCGATGTGGCCTCAATTATTGTTGACGAAGATAACCACTCAATGGATATCGCCGTCGAAGCCGATAGTCTGGCACAAGCTATCGGCCGCAATGGTCAAAACGTTCGTTTGGCGACACAGCTGACAGGCTGGGTACTGAACGTGATGACAGTGGAAGACATGAACAAGAAACATCAGGCCGAAAGCGCCAAAGTGATGGAGCTGTTCGTGGGTGCGTTGGATGTGGACGAAGATTTCGCCCAGGTGCTGGCCGACGAAGGATTCACCTCTCTGGAAGAGGTGGCTTATGTTCCTGTTTCCGAGCTGTTGGCCATCGAAGGATTTGATGAGGACATAGTTGCCGCATTGCGTGAGCGCGCCAAGGCTGCCTTGTCTACCCGTGCACTGGCATCCGAAGAAGCACTGGATGGTGCCGAACCTAGCGAAGAGTTGTTGTCCATGCCTGAAATGGAGCGCCACCTGGCGTACGTTTTGGCAAGTATGGGTGTGATAACTCTGGAAGATTTAGCCGAGCAAGGCATTGACGATTTGATCGAAATTGAAGAATTGACAGAAGAAAAAGCAGGTGAGCTCATCATGGCAGCCCGCAACATCTGTTGGTTTGGCGAAGAAGCATAGTCGATCAACAGGGGGATTTAACTGATGGCAGAGACAACAGTAGAGAAACTGTCCACTGAAGTGGGAAAAAGCGTAGAGCGATTGATCGAGCAGTTTTCCAAGGCCGGTATCAAGAAAGGCAAGGATGACAGTGTCACCGAGGCCGAGAAACAGCAACTGCTGGACTACCTGAAAAAACAACATGGTGCGGACAGTGCGCCCACCAAGATGACATTACAGCGTAAAACTGTATCGACTTTGAGTGTTGCCGGCAGCGGCGGCCAGTCCAAAGACGTCAAAGTCGAAGTACGCAAGAAACGCACCTTTGTGAAGCGTGACCCGGCCGAGTTGGCCCGTCAGGCGGAAGAACAGGCTCGCGCCGAAGCAGAAGCCAAAGCTCAGGCAGAAGCCGAAGCGAAAGCCAAGGCAGAAGCGGAAGCCAAGGCTAAGGCAGAAGCCGAAGCGAAAGCCAAGGCGGAAGCTGAAGCCAAAGCCAAGGCCAAAGTGGCTCAGGATGCCGGTAAAGCCAAAGAAGAGGTTAAGGCCGATCCCAAGACCAGCGCCGAGCAGGAAGCTGCCCGTGTTGAGGCCGAGCGTCTGAAAGCGGCTCAAGCTGAAGCTGTTAAGCGCAAGGCCGATGAAGAAGCCGCCCGTGCGGCAGCCGAAGCCCGTCGCCTGGCTGAAGAGAATGAAAAACGCTGGGCCGAAGAAGAGCGCCAGCGTCTAGAAGCCGAGAAGCGCAGCGATCATCATATCACCACCTCTAAAGTGGCCCGCGCCGCCGAAGACACCAGTGATATGGATGAGGAGAAGCGTGGTCGTCGTTCACGTCACAAGAGTGCCGGTAAGAAACGTACCAAGGATTCCCGTGACGGTCGTGAGCGCAATATCCGCAATCGTGCGCCTCAAGCCATGAGCCATGGCTTCAATAAGCCGGTAGCCGCGGTAAACCGCGATGTACGTATAGGTGAAACCATTACTGTGGCCGAGCTGGCGCAGAAGATGGCCATCAAAGCCACTGAAATCATCAAGACCATGATGAAGATGGGCTCTATGGTGACCATTAACCAAGTACTGGATCAGGAAACTGCCCAACTGGTTGCCGAGGAGATGGGCCACAAGGTTGTGCTTATCCGTGAAAACGAGCTGGAGCATCAGGTTCTGGCCGATCGTGACGGTGAAGATGTCAAACTGGAGCCTCGTGCGCCGGTTGTGACCATCATGGGTCACGTTGACCACGGTAAGACCTCGCTGCTTGATTATATCCGTCGCACTAAGGTCGCGGCCGGTGAGGCCGGTGGTATTACCCAGCATATCGGTGCCTACCATGTAGAAACCGATAACGGCATGATCACCTTCTTGGATACTCCAGGCCACGCAGCGTTTACCGCCATGCGTGCCCGTGGTGCCAAGGCCACAGATATCGTGATTCTGGTTGTGGCTGCCGATGATGGCGTAATGCCTCAGACTATTGAAGCTATCCAGCATGCCAAGGCCGGCGGTGTACCGCTGATCGTGGCAGTGAACAAGATGGATAAGCCTGAAGCCGATGTCGATCGCGTCAAGAGTGAACTGTCCCAGCACGGCGTGATGTCGGAAGATTGGGGCGGCGACAACATGTTTGTGTTTGTTTCTGCCAAGACTGGTATGGGCGTGGACGAGCTGCTGGAAGGCATCTTGCTGCAAGCCGAAATCCTCGAACTCAAGGCCGTACGTGACGGCATGGCCGCCGGTGTGGTTGTTGAGTCTCAGCTGGACAAGGGTCGCGGTCCTGTTGCTACCATCCTGGTTCAGGAAGGTACTTTGCGTCAGGGCGATATCGTTCTGTGTGGTCTGGAGTACGGTAAGATCCGTGCCATGAAGGATGAAAACGGCAAGAACATTACTGAAGCCGGTCCGTCGATTCCGGTTGAAATCCTGGGTCTGTCCGGGGTGCCTTCTGCCGGTGACGAAGCGACAGTTGTTCGTGACGAGCGTAAGGCCCGTGAAGTTGCCCTGTATCGTCAGGGTAAGTTCCGCGATATCAAGCTGGCGCGTCAGCAGAAGTCCAAGCTGGAAAACATGTTTGCCAACATGACTGAAGGTGAAGTGAAAGAGCTGAATATCGTGCTCAAGTCCGACGTACAGGGTTCTTTGGAAGCCATCGTCGACTCGCTGACCCGTCTGTCTACCGAAGAAGTGAAAGTGAACATCATCGCCAGTGGCGTGGGTGCACTGACTGAGACAGATGCGACTCTGGCCGCAGCGTCCAACGCCATCATGGTGGGCTTCAACGTCCGTGCCGATGCACAGGCCCGTAAGACCATCGAAAGTGAGAGTGTGGATCTGCGTTACTACAGCGTGATCTACGACCTCATTGACGAAGTCAAGTCGGCCATGAGCGGTATGCTTTCTCCTGAATTCAAGCAAGAGATCATTGGTCTGGCTGAAGTGCGAGATGTGTTCAAGTCGCCTAAACTGGGTGCAATCGCCGGTTGTATGGTGACCGAAGGTATCGTTAAGCGCAGCGCACCTATCCGGGTTCTGCGTGAGAACGTGGTTATCTATGAAGGTGAGCTAGAGTCTCTGCGTCGCTTTAAAGATGACGTTAGCGAAGTTCGCAATGGCATGGAATGTGGTATCGGTGTGAAGAACTACAATGATGTTCGCGTAGGCGACCAGATTGAGGTGTTCGAAACCGTCGAGGTTGCCCGTACCCTGTAACGACAACATCGAAAAGGGCGGCAGAGGCCGCCCTTGTTGATTTTGGGGAAGAATACTATGGCAAAAGAATTTAGTCGTACCCGGCGTATTGCCCAGCAACTGCAACAGGAACTGGCGCAGGTACTGCAGCGTGATATGAAAGATCCTCGTGTAGGCATGGTCACGGTTAATGACGTGGAAGTCTCACGGGATCTAAGTTATGCAAAAGTGTATGTCACCTTCTTTGAAGAAGACCCGGTTAAGGTTGATGAAAAGCTGGCTGCACTTAACAAGGCAGCGCCTTATGCCCGCACCTTGGTAGCCGGCAGAATGAAGCTCAGGGTGATGCCTGAACTGAAATTTGTCTATGACAAGTCTCTGGTCGAGGGGATGAGAATGTCCAACCTGGTAACTGAGGTCATCAATCAGGACAAGGCCAAGCAGCAAACTTTTGGCACTGAATCTCACGACAAGGATGAGGAAAACAACTGATGGCGCGTCGTCCCAAAGGCCGTTTGGTCGATGGTATCGTCCTGTTGGATAAAGACACTGGCATGAGTTCCAACTTTGCCCTGCAAAGGGTAAAGCGGATCTACAACGCCGCCAAGGCCGGCCATACCGGCGCGCTGGATCCTCTGGCGACCGGTATGCTACCCATCTGTCTTGGCGAAGCCACCAAGTTTTCCCAGCATCTGTTGGATGCTGATAAACGCTATCTGGTGACAGCTAAGCTTGGACAGCGAACTGATACTAGCGATTCAGACGGTGAAGTGGTGCAAACTAGGCCGGTTGAGTTTTCCATGGCTCAATTGGAACAGGCGCTGGAGCATTTTCGTGGCGATAGCATGCAGGTGCCTTCCATGTACTCGGCACTCAAGTATCAGGGCCAACCCTTGTACAAGTACGCCCGTGAAGGCAAGGAAGTGCCTCGCGAAGCCAGGCCTATTCACGTTTATGAGCTCAAGTTCATCTCTTGGGAGAATGACGAGCTGACGCTGGATATTCACTGCTCCAAGGGCACTTATATTCGCACCATAATAGATGACTTGGGGGAAATGCTTGGCTGCGGCGCCCATGTGATCATGCTGCGCCGTACTCAGGTGGCGGGTTATCCCTATGAGCGTATGGTTAGTCTGGCACAGCTCGAAGCCTTGCTGGAACAGGCCATGACCGAAGAGCGGGTGCCTTCTGAGCTATTGGACCCTTTGCTGCTTCCCATGGATACGGCGGTTGCCGATCTTCCCGAGTGCAACGTCCCCGACGCCATGGCCGGTTATTTGCTTAATGGTAACCCGGTGCGGGTTGCCAAGCTGGAAGCAGATACTCTGGTGCGGATCACCTTGGGTGACAGCAAGCGCTTCATTGGTGTCGGCATGATGAATGACGATGGTTTGTTGGCTCCTAAACGCTTGGTAGTGTTACCTGAGGCAAAAAGCCGAGCTTGACTTGCGATCTACAGCCCTTGGGGTTATTATGTCGCGCCCTTGGCTGAGTTAGTGATCGGCTGGGGAAACTATAAAGACTATTTTGGAGAGACACATGTCACTAAGTACTGAAGCGAAAGCGAAAATCCTGGCTGAATTCGGCCGTGGCGAAAACGATAGCGGTTCTACTGAAGTTCAGGTTGCACTGTTGACTGCTCAGATCAACCACCTGCAAGGCCACTTTAAAGAGCATACTCACGATCACCACTCTCGTCGTGGTCTGCTGCGTATGGTTAGTTCTCGTCGTAAGCTGTTGGCTTACCTGAAGCGTACCGATGTCGCTCGTTATACCGCTCTGATCCAGAAGCTGGGTCTGCGTCGCTAATCGCGAACTGTACCAAAAGAAGAGGAGACTTAGGTCTCCTTTTTTTGTGTCTGCAATTTTGGGGAAGCGTATTTTTACTCGCCCCTTTTCACTCAATGTCAGTCATCAAAAACTGGCTGATTACAACTCAGCTCAGTTGACCATCCAATTTGAGGATCCTGGCATTATGTGGAGCTATGTATTTAGCTTCAAATTCCTCCAGTGACAACGGCTGACTGAAATAAAAGCCTTGGCCTATGGCGCAGTGATTTTGCTTCAGCCATTCAAGTTGCTGCTCGTTCTCTATGCCTTCGGCGACAATTTTCAAATCCAATTGCCGCCCCAGCATCAGAATGGTGGAAGCTATTGCGCTCTCTTGAGGAAGATCGGTTACAAAACAGCGATCAATCTTCATGGTGGTTATTGGCAGGTGTCTTAGGTAAGAGAGGGATGAGTAACCCGTACCGAAGTCGTCGACGGCAATACCAAAGCCTGCCGACTTAAGTTGTTCAAGCTTGCTGATCGCCAGCTCAATATCATTCATCAATGAGGTTTCGGTGATCTCCACTTCCAGCAATTCGGGCCTTATTTGATAACGCAGCGCCATCTGTTTGATGTCCGGTACCAGGCTGGCGTCAGCAAACTGCTGTGAGGCAACATTGACAGCGATTGGAGGACTGAAGTTGTAACGTTGCTGCCAGCGCCGCAGTACCCGGCAGCTTTGCTCTATGACCCAGCGGCCAATAGGGATGATGATCCCGGTTTCTTCGGCAACCGGAATAAACGACATGGGGCTTATCAAACGGCCGTCTTTTTGCCAGCGGATCAGTGCCTCGCATCCCATCAATTCACCGGTTTCGATATTAACTTTTGGTTGAAAGTGCAGTAGAAATTCGTTGTTACGGATGGCATCGTGCAGCGAAGCTTCTGTGCGCAACCTTACCGCCGCCCTTTCTGTCATCTGTTGCTTGAAAAAAGCCCATTGGTTGGAGCCAGCGGCCTTGGCGCTATACATGGCGATATCGGCGTGACGAATAAGATCTTCGGCGCTCAGGCCATCTTCGGGGTAGATGGAAATACCTATGGATGCGGCCGGGTGAATGGCATGTTCATTGAGTTGTACCGGGGTATTGAGCTGGATTAATAGTTTGTCGACAAAGTCGGCCGCCTGGGTCGGTGATTGAATCTCATCGGCCAGGATCACAAACTCATCCCCACCGAGACGGGCCACAGTTCCCTTGTCTCCGACCACTCGTTCCAGAATGCGGGCTATCCTTGCCAGAAACTGGTCACCCACCGCATGCCCCAGTGAGTCGTTGACGTTTTTGAATCTATCGAGGTCGATAAACAGCAGACTGAAGTTACGTTTGTGCACTCGGGCACGTTGAATGGCGACTGCTATGGTTTCCAATAACAAGGTACGGTTGGGCAGGCCGGTGAGAGGATCCCGGGTCGCCATTTTGCGCAGCTTGCTTTGGGTCTGGCTGAATTGTTTAAGGATCTGGTTGAACTTGGAGGTAACCAGCCCCAATTCGTCATCTTTATGGTTGGCCGATACCGGCAACATATTTTCATCCGGTGACTCAGGGTCAATCTTGTCTATTGCTTCACTGATCCGGGCGATGGGTTGGGTCAAAAAGCGGTGGAATACTATGGAGAGCACCAGTGTCAGAAACAATGCCCTGGCCAAAGTCGCAGCAAAACTGAACTGCAACTGGCTGATAAGAGTCTGGGTCAGTTCACGGGTATCATAATTGATGGTGAGCGTGCCTATCAGTTGCTCTTTTTGCGCGCCTTCAAAATAAAAAGGACGTTGCAGTGGCCTTGATATCTGCTTGAGATCGCCAAATAGTTTGAGACTCAAATTACCAAAAGTATCTGAAGGCTCAGGGCGGCTGCTGCCGAGATTGACGAATAGGGAGTTGTCATCCAGGGTGATCCTGGCTGAACCGACATGCTCCACTTTCATCACGCCTTCCATTGTCTGACGCGCCAAATTGTCATCCAATGCCCAGACCGCATTGGCGGCCGGTTGTTCAACTGAGTCGAGTAACTCTTGCTGACTACTGAGCAACGATTGCCTTTCTGTGGTCACCACAATCAAAATTTCAATGATAAAAATAGCAACGGCAAAGAAAAGAGCTGTGAAAACCACCAGATTGGTTTGCTTCCAGGTGAGCGACTTGAACCTGGCGGTATTCATCTGCCTTTTCCTGCTATTATGTGGGCGAATTCTATATTCAAGGCTAGTCCAATTTGGTAGCAATGCAGCAACATGTGATTGATATAGTCCACTTTAGAAAAAAGAAGCGTCTTTGTCATCATCTGGCACTCTTTATCTATTCTAGAGGTTTGCAGTATACTTACGCGCGAAATTCAAGGTTATTAAATTAAGGAATGGGTCAAGTGAATCCTATTGTAAAAAGTTTTGAGTATGGTCAACACACAGTCACTCTGGAAACAGGGGTTATTGCACGCCAAGCCGATGCAGCCGTTCTGGCCAGCATGGGCGATACTACAGTTCTGGTGACTGTGGTTGGCAAGAAAGAAGCAGACCCAAGCCGTGACTTCTTCCCGCTGACTGTTAACTATCAGGAAAAGACTTACGCAGCCGGTAAGATCCCTGGTGGTTTCTTCAAGCGTGAAGGTCGACCATCTGAAGATGAAACACTGATCGCCCGCCTGATTGACCGTCCTATCCGTCCACTGTTCCCTGACGGCTTCACCAACGAAGTCCAAGTGATCATCACTGTGGTTTCTGTTGATCCACAGATCGAGCCAGACATTGTGGCCATGATAGGTACCTCTGCTGCTTTGGCTATTTCCGGTATTCCATTCAATGGTCCTCTGGGTGCGGCACGTGTCGGTTACATCAATGGCGAATATGTGCTGAATCCTGGTGCAGAGCTGCGTGAAAACAGCGAGCTGGATCTGGTTGTTGCCGGTACCCAGAGCGCCGTGCTTATGGTTGAATCTGAAGCCAAGGCCCTGCCTGAAGAAGTGATGCTGGGCGCCGTGGTATACGGTCACGAGCAGCAGCAGGTAGTGGTTAATGCCATCAATGAACTCAAGGCTGAAGCCGGTAAGCCTGCTTGGGACTGGACAGCTCCTGTTGCCAACGAAGAGCTGGTTGCCAAGGTTAAGGCACTGGCCGAAGAAGGTCTTACCGCCGCTTACCAGATCATCGCCAAGCATGAGCGCCGCGATGCGGTAGTTGAAGTCAAGAAAGCCGCTATCGAAAAGCTGCTCGAGGAAAACCCTGAACTGGATCAGCGTGAGCTGGACGGCCTGCTGGGTAGCCTGGAGAAGAAAGTGGTTCGTAGCCGCATCATCAAAGGTATGCCTCGTATCGACGGTCGTGAGCCGGATATGGTGCGTGCCCTGTCTGTAATGGCCGGTGTGCTGCCACGTACTCACGGTAGCGCCCTGTTTACCCGTGGTGAAACTCAGGCGCTGGTGACCTGTACTCTGGGTACCGAGCGTGATGCGCAGAAGATTGACTCCATCATGGGCGAGCGTACCAACCGCTTCATGCTGCACTATAACTTCCCTCCATACTCTGTCGGTGAAACCGGCATGGTGGGTTCACCCAAGCGTCGTGAAATCGGTCACGGTAAGCTGGCATGGCGTGGTATCAACGCCGTAATGCCTTCTGCCGAAGAATTCCCATACAGCGTGCGCGTAGTATCTGAAATCACTGAATCCAACGGTTCCAGCTCTATGGCGTCTGTGTGTGGTACTTCTCTGGCGCTGATGGATGCCGGTGTACCTATCAAGACTTCAGTTGCCGGTATCGCCATGGGTTTGGTGAAAGAAGGTGATGATTTCGTCGTATTGTCTGACATTCTGGGTGATGAAGATCATCTGGGTGATATGGACTTTAAAGTGGCCGGTACCCGTGATGGTGTAACCGCACTGCAGATGGATATCAAGATTGAAGGTATCACCAAGGAGATCATGGAAATTGCACTGCAGCAAGCCTATGGTGCCCGTGTGCATATCCTTAATGTGATGGACCAGGCCATTGGCTCTGCCCGTGACGATATCTCTGACCACGCTCCACGTATCACTACCATCAAGATCAACCCTGAGAAGATCCGTGAAGTGATAGGTAAGGGCGGTGCAACTATCCGCGCGCTGACCGAAGAGACAGGTACTACCATTGAGCTGGAAGACGACGGCACTGTGAAGATTGCTTCAAGCAATGCCGACGCCACCAAGGAAGCTATCCGCCGCATTGAAGAGATCACCTCTGAAGTGGAAGTGGGTCGCATCTACAAGGGTAAAGTTATCCGCATCGTTGACTTCGGTGCCTTCGTTAACATACTGCCCGGTAAAGATGGTCTGGTACACATCTCTCAAATTGCTGAAGAGCGTGTGGCCAACGTATCCGACTACCTGCAACTGAACCAGGAAGTTACCGTTAAGGTAATGGAAGTGGATCGTCAGGGCCGTGTACGCTTGTCTATCAAAGAAGCACAACAAGCTGCTCCAGAAGCAGCCGAGTAAGCTTTCATCGCATGAGAAAAGGAGACCTTAGGGTCTCCTTTTTTATTGCCACCACTTAAATTATCTTGGATTTGCCCGCGTTGGCGGATAGCGTAGCCACGGCTGTATTGCTATGATTGAGCCTGCATTGGGATATGACAAAGGAAGGATTGGATGAGTTTTAATCTGCGCGCCGCTGTGTTTTCTGTACTGGCCGGAGCCAGTTTGCTGACTTCGGGATGCGCTTCCCTGCCGGCGTCTGAAACCAACAGTGAGCTGTTGGTCGCCCCTGTTTTGCCTGACTATAAGTTGGAGGTCACTCTGGCAAAACTCAATGAAATCCTGGCGAGGGCCGAACTGACTACTGAGCAACGGGCTCGTTTTCATTATGACCGTGGGGTTATATACGACAGCGTGGGCTTGAGGATCTTGGCTCGCATCGATTTTCATCAGGCGCTGAAATTGCAACCTAACTTAGCTGATGCCTATAACTTCCTCGGTATCTATTACACCCAGGAAGGTGAGTTTGAAAGTGCTTACGAGGCCTTTGATGCGGTTCTTGAGTTGTCCCCTGAGTATGATTATGCCTTCCTCAATCGCGGTATTGCGCTTTACTATGGCGAGCGCAAACAGCTGGCGGCTAAAGATATGGAAAGCTTTTATCTCAAGGATGAAAGTGATGGTTACCGAGCGCTGTGGTTATATCTGACCGAGTATGAGCTTTCACCCCAGGAAGCGCTGGCAAGGCTGCAGTTCAACCGTACCCGTCTGGATGACAATGCCTGGGCGACTGTGTTGGTCGACTATTATCTGGGCGCGGTTGATGAATCTCGGGTGTTTGCCATGGCCAAGAGTGGCCTGACTCACCCCAAAGAGTATGCAGAGCGTTTGTGCGAATCCTACTTTTATCTGGCTAAGGTGGCGTCCGAGCAAGGTGACAAAGATAAGGCGGCCGATTATCTGCGCCTGGCGCTGGCCACCAATATCTATGATTTTGTTGAACACAGATATGCCAGAATGGAACTGGCATTGCTGGAGCAAACGCCGGAACCCGTGCAACAGACGGCTAACTGATCTGCCTTTATCTGACAATCAAAGGCCTTGCCTAGCCAAGGCCTGAGGGAGGCGCTATAATTTGCGCCTTTTTCAAGCGTCATAAGTGTACGGAAGAACATGTCAGGTATTAAAGTCGAAGTGGACAAGCGCCGCACCTTCGCCATCATTTCTCACCCGGATGCGGGTAAAACTACCATTACAGAAAAAGTCTTGCTTCATGGCCGCGCCATTCAATCTGCCGGTACAGTAAAAGGCCGTGGCTCGTCTCAGCATGCTAAATCTGACTGGATGGAGATGGAAAAGGAGCGGGGGATCTCGGTCACGACTTCTGTGATGCAGTTTCCTTACAACGACTGCCTGGTTAATCTGTTGGATACCCCTGGTCACGAAGACTTCTCTGAGGATACCTACCGTACCCTGACAGCGGTGGACTCCTGCCTTATGGTTATTGATGCTGCCAAAGGGGTTGAGGACAGAACCCGTAAGTTGATGGAAGTAACTCGGCTGCGTGACACCCCTATCGTTACCTTCATGAACAAGCTCGACCGGGATATCCGCGATCCGATGGAATTGCTCGATGAAGTGGAAAACGAGCTCGATATTCTCTGTGCACCTGTCAGCTGGCCGATAGGCTGTGGTAAGTCTTTCAAAGGCGTTTACCATATTCACCGCGATGAAACCATTCTGTATCAGACAGGTCATGGTCACACTATTCAGGAAGTACGGATAATCAAAGGATTGGGTAACCCTGAGCTGGATGAAGCCGTTGGCAGCGACCTGGCAGCACAGCTGCGTGACGAGATGGAGCTGGTAACCGGTGCCTCCAATGAATTTGATCTTGAACTCTTCCTGTGTGGCGAGTTGACACCTGTGTTCTTCGGGACCGCCCTGGGTAACTTTGGGGTCGACCATATGCTGGATGGCTTGACTGCTTGGGCGCCCAAACCTATGCCGAGGCAGACCACAGAGCGTTTGGTCGAAGCCGGTGAAGAGAAGTTTTCCGGTTTTGTGTTCAAGATCCAGGCAAACATGGATCCCAAACACAGAGACCGTATCGCCTTTATGCGTATCGTTTCCGGTAAATATACCCAGGGCATGAAGATGAAGCATGTCCGCATAGGTAAAACTATCAGTATCTCAGATGCGGTCACTTTTATGGCCGGTGACCGTGAGCGCGCCGCCGAAGCCTACGCCGGTGATATCATAGGTTTGCACAATCATGGCACTATTCAGATTGGCGATACCTTTACCCAAGGGGAAGAGTTGAAGTTCTCCGGGATCCCCAACTTTGCACCTGAAATGTTCCGTCGTATTCGCCTTAAAGATCCGCTGAAGCAGAAACAGCTGCTCAAAGGCCTGGTGCAACTCTCGGAAGAGGGGGCTGTGCAGGTTTTCCGTCCTCTGGATACCAATGATTTGATCGTAGGGGCTGTTGGGGTACTGCAGTTTGAAGTGGTGGTCGCCAGACTCAAATCGGAATACAACGTGGAAGCCATCTATGAGGCTATAAACGTGGCAACCGCGCGTTGGGTCTACTGTGATGATGCCCGTAAATTGGAGGAGTTCCAACGTAAGTGCTCCACCAATTTGGCGTTGGATGGCGGTGATAACCTGACTTATATCGCGCCGACCATGGTTAATCTTAATTTGTCCATGGAGCGCTATCCGGATATTGAGTTTGCCAAGACCCGGGAACACTAAATCACAAAGGTGGAGCTTGCTCCACCTTTTTTATTGGGATGTTGTTGAGAGATCTTCTGATGTTTTTTATTCAAAAGTGCTGGAAAAGTTACATCCGTTTTTGCGACAGCTTGGGGTTAACCGAAGATAGTCGCCGTTGTTGTATGCCAAGGCTCAGTGATCCGCCATTAACGAAACGTAAGCAGAAAGATCCTCTGGCAGACGGACAAAAAGAAGGAAAGCAACATGATCTTTGACTCCCATGCTCATCTGGATTTCAGTGAATTTGATCATGACAGGCGAGCCCTCATGGCCGCGATGAAGGCCGCCGGTATTGGTGGGGCCATTATTCCCGGTGTTAGCAGTGAACATTGGTCAAAACAGAAAGCGATTGCTCACCAACTGCAACTGCCTTATACCTTGGGGATCCATCCCTGGTATTGCCCGAAAACCCTCATTGAATGCGACCAATCCCTTGCAGCACTGAGAACCGAGCTCATGACAGCGAATGACTCTTTGATGGTGGGAATTGGCGAGTGCGGTTTGGACAAACCTAAGGCAGAGTTTGCACCAGATAACCCGGCGTATGTCCCTTGGAATTTACAATACCGAGTGCTTGATGGGCAGTTGGCCTTGGCGGCAGAGTTGAAGCTGCCACTGATACTGCATTCGGTGAAAAGCCATAATGAACTCTTGGGAATGTTGAAACAGTATTCGCTGCCGCGTGGCGGAGTGATTCATGCATTCAACGGCTCTTATGAAACAGCAATCGCTTATCTGGAACTGGGTTTCAAATTGGGGATTGGTGGCTTATTGCTGAATAAAAACGCAAAAAAGTTACGTGACACAGTTAGCAAATTACCTCTAGATGCGCTCTTGGTCGAGACAGATTCACCCTCAATGACACCTCATTTCCTGCCGGAAAAGCGCAATACCCCTCTGACGCTGGTACAAATAATAGCCGAAATGGCGAATTTGCAGAAAAACAGCAATGTTCTAATATCAGAACACCTCCAACAGAATCTAATGCAACTATTTGAGCTTTAGTTTTTTTTAATGGAACAGGTGTAACTCGCATTACATGCGGTGACTAAACTTTTGAAAATTAACTTCAAAAACTTGATCAAAACGACGATTTTGCCCCGGAGGTCGGGTATAATCTTGCTCGGAAAAAGGTTGGTTAACAACATAATTAAAAAGCGTTAACAATAGGGTGATGGTTAATGAATATACTTATGAGCTTGGTAGGGGTGGTCACCCTACTCGCGATTGGTTTCTTGTTGTCCAACAACAAGAAAGCAATCAATCTTAGAACAGTCGGTGGTGCACTGGCGATTCAGGCCGCTTTCGGTGGCTTTGTGCTGTATGTGCCGGTCGGTAAAGATATCCTGAAAAGTATCTCCGACGCTGTTTCCAGTGTTATCGGTTATGCACAAAATGGTATCGGTTTCCTGTTTGGTGATTTGGCTAACTTCAAAGTCGGCTTTATCTTCGCAGTAAACGTGCTGCCAATCATAGTGTTCTTCTCTTCTCTGATCGCTGTGCTCTATTATCTGGGCATCATGCAGTGGATTATCCGCATCATAGGCGGTGCCTTGCAGAAGGCCCTGGGTACCAGCCGTACCGAGTCTATGTCTGCCACTGCCAATATCTTCGTGGGTCAGACCGAAGCACCTCTGGTGGTTCGTCCCTTCATTCCTACCATGACTCAATCTGAGCTGTTCGCCATTATGGTCGGTGGTCTGGCATCTATCGCTGGTTCTGTTCTGGCCGGTTACGCGCAGATGGGTGTACCTATTCAGTATCTGGTTGCGGCATCTTTCATGGCCGCTCCAGGTGGCTTGTTGATGGCCAAACTGATGCACCCAGAGACCGAAACCGCCAAGAACGACATGGATGAACTGCCGGACGATCCGGACAAGCCAGCTAACGTGCTTGACGCTGCTGCAGCCGGTGCTTCTTCCGGTATGCACCTGGCGCTGAACGTTGGTGCTATGCTGCTGGCCTTTATCGGTTTGATTGCCATGATCAACGGTATTATAGGTGGTATCGGCGGATGGTTCGGCATGGAAAACCTTACCCTGGAACTGATCCTTGGCTATATCTTCATGCCGCTGGCTTACCTCATTGGTGTGCCTTGGAATGAAGCCATGATTGCAGGTTCTTTCATCGGTCAGAAGATAGTGGTCAACGAGTTTGTGGCTTACATGAACTTCGCTCCTTTCATCCATGATGCTGCTATGGCTTGTACTACAGTAGCCGCTGATGTCACTAAAGAGCTGCCTATGTGTGTGGCTGAGACTCAGGCGCCAATGACAGCCCGTACAATGGCGATTGTCTCTTTCGCTCTGTGTGGCTTTGCTAACTTGTCTTCTATCGCAATTCTGCTGGGCGGCTTGGGGGCTATGGCACCAAATCGTCGTCACGACCTGGCTAAACTGGGTCTGCGCGCCGTGGTTGCCGGTTCTCTGGCTAACCTGATGAGTGCGACTCTGGCAGGTTTGTTCCTGGCACTGTAAGACGGTAGTGAACAGAGGCCTGAATTCGCAGGCCTCTTGTTAACCCAATCGATTTCCAAACTTAGCTTTGCTTGGCTCATATGCCAACCTATGGTTGGCAAGATGAGCAGAACAAGAGTACAGATATTTCTGGCTAGTGAGTGAAATGGGTACTTTTGTTCAAATATAAAATTTAGTGTTCGCATTTTATTTTTGTCTTTCTTGTGGTTTTGGATGGAGAAGGTAGAATGCGGGCGCCAATTAAAAGAATGCCGCTCCAAGAGGGTGGCGAGAACCAAAGATGAATGGGGTTGATGATGAAAAACGTTAAAACTTTAGCTTTAGCCGCTACCGCGGTCGCCGCCATGTCAGGCAATGCTTACGCCGCTGATCGTTCTGATCTGCACGGCAGTGATTACAAGTGGATGCAGTTCAACCTGATGTATTCTATCGGTGAGAAGCCCGATAACCCTGCTACAGGTGATCAGCACAACTACCTGGAAATGGAGTTTGGTGGTCGTTCCGGTATCTTTGACCTGTATGGTTATATTGACGTGTTTAACCTGGGTAACCAGTACACCAACGACGGTGACAAGAACCCAGGTTCAGGCAGCAGCAAGCTGTTCATGAAATTTGCACCACGTATCTCCTTGGATGCCGTATTCGGTAAAGATCTGTCTTTCGGCCCAGTTCAAGAAGTTTACTTCTCTACTCTGTTTAACTGGGACGGCCTGATTAACGACGGTGACGGCACTGGTGTTAACAGCTCTTTCTGGGGTGTGGGTGCTGACGTTATGGTGCCATGGCTGGGCAAAACCGGCATGAACCTGTATGGATACTACGACCTGAACAATAAAGAATGGAACGGTTATCAGTTCTCTATGAACTGGTTCAAGCCTTTCTACTTCTTCGACAACAAGAGCTTCCTGTCATTCCAGGGTTACATCGACTACCAGTTCGGTGCTGACGAAAACAAGACAGCTTTCGTACCAACTTCTACCAATGGCGGTAACGTATTCTTCGGTCTGTACTGGCATTCAGATCGCTACGCTCTGGGTTATGGCCTGAAAGGCTTTAAAGACGTATACCTGATCGAAGACGGTGCCGGTGCTCTGGCTCTGGAATCTACAGGTTGGTCTCATTACCTGAGCGCGACCTACAAGTTCTAATCGCAGATGGGGGTGACCCACTTGGGTGACCCCCGTTTTTATTTTGCTCTGACTTAATCTTTACCTAAGCCTGAGCTATAGTGAATTGGGTTCAATGAACCCGGATTAATAGCCGGAAGCTGGTTCAGCTTGTTTACGTAAAGGTTGACAGATTTCTCGCGTTAAAAAGGATTTTTCGCGGCAAGGCAAGGAACTTGAGTTCCCCCTTCCCGGTCTTCAAGGATTCAAGTCGTGATACTCGTTATCAAGGTTGAATACCCTACAAAGATGATTTGCAGTCAAATGCAGGCGTCGCCCGAAGGCCCGGCCATAACAATAACCACAAAGCCCCTCTGGCGCTGCCAAGACAGATTTTTAATCCTTTGATTTTATGTCTCGGAGAGCAATTATGAGCGATTTAAAACAAGCAGCACAGCGCGCCATCCAACTGATGGACCTGACCACTTTGAATGATGATGATACCGATCAAAAGGTGATCGAACTGTGTCATAAGGCCAATACTCCGGCCGGTCATACCGCTGCTATCTGCATTTATCCACGCTTTATTCCTATCGCGCGCAAGACTCTGGATGCCATGGGCGCAGATGATATCCGTATTGCCACAGTCACCAACTTTCCCCACGGCAATGATGACATAGCTATCGCGGTGCTGGAAACTCGTGCAGCAGTCGCCTACGGTGCTGATGAAGTGGATGTGGTATTCCCTTATCGTGCGCTGATGGAAGGCAACGAAACTGTTGGTTTTGAGCTGGTAAAGGCTTGCAAAGAAGCCTGTGGTGACAATGTGCTGTTGAAAGTGATCATCGAATCCGGCGAACTGAAAGACCCGGCGCTTATTCGCAAGGCTTCCGAGTTGTCTATCGATGCCGGCGCTGACTTTATCAAGACCTCTACCGGTAAAGTACCTGTCAATGCCACTCTTGAAGCGGCTGAAATCATGCTGACCGTCATCAGTGAGAAGAATCCAGCTGTAGGCTTCAAGCCCGCCGGTGGTGTGCGTGATGCCGCTCAAGCCGCTGAATTTCTTGGCGTAGCCGAGCGTATTCTGGGCAGTGACTGGGTTTCACCCCGGACTTTCCGCTTCGGTGCATCCAGCCTGCTGGCCAGTCTGCTGCACACACTGGAACTGGCTGACGCTCCAGCACCGACTCAAGGTTACTAATCCCCGCTGATTGTGATCCAAGTCTATTTGGGGACGTCAAAACTTGGTTAGTATCTGTAATAAAATTACTACACATTTGACGTCCAACCCCAATGCTGTAACAGCTTCTTTAGACAAGGTTGCAGCAGAAAGGAGGCAGTATTATGTTTCTGGCACAAGAGATAATCCGTAAAAAACGTGAAAAAATGGCGCTTTCCAAGGAGGAGATCCAGTTCTTTGTCAAAGGCATTACCGATAACAGCGTGTCTGAAGGTCAGATAGCTGCATTCGGGATGGCGGTGTATTTTAACGACATGAGCATGGATGAGCGCATCGCACTGACGACGGCTATGCGTGATTCCGGCACTGTGCTCAATTGGGATAGCCTGCAGCTCGACGGCCCTGTCATAGACAAACACAGCACAGGCGGCGTGGGCGATGTTATCAGCCTGATGCTTGGCCCCATGGCGGCAGCCTGCGGCGGTTATGTTCCCATGATTTCCGGTCGTGGTCTGGGCCACACAGGTGGCACTCTGGATAAGTTTGACGCCATCCCCGGCTATCAGACTGAGCCCGACAGCGAACTGTTCCGTAAGGTGGTTAAAGAGGTCGGTGTGGCCATTATCGGTCAAACCGGCGATCTGGTCCCTGCCGACAAGCGTTTCTATTCCATTCGTGACAACACGGCCACTGTCGAATCCATCCCGCTTATCACCGCCTCTATACTGTCGAAGAAGCTGGCTTGTAGCCTGGATGCGCTGGCGATGGACGTCAAAGTGGGCAGCGGTGCCTTTATGCCTACTTATCAGGCATCCGAGGAACTGGCTCGTTCTATTGTTGCGGTTGCCAATGGTGCAGGTACCAAGACCACGGCTTTGCTGACAGATATGAACCAGGTGTTGGCCTCCTGCGCCGGGAACGCGGTCGAAGTGCTCGAGGCGGTGAACTTCCTTACCGGCAAATATCGTAATCCGCGCCTCTACGAAGTCACCATGGGACTTTGCAGTGAGATGTTGCTGCTCGGTGGTCTTGCCGCCAATGAGGCCGAGGCCCGCAGTAAGCTCAACGCCGTGCTGGATAATGGCAAGGCCGCCGAGATCTTCGCCCGTATGGTTTCCGGACTGGGCGGCCCGGTCGATTTTGTCGAACATCCTGAAAAATACTTGCCTCAGGCCAAGATTATTCGTCCTGTGTATGCCGAGCGTTCCGGCTTTGCTTACAGCATGGATACCCGTGAACTCGGCTTGGCTGTGGTCACTCTGGGTGGTGGTCGTCGTAAGCCAGGTGATGCCCTGGATTACAGCGTCGGCCTGACACAGGTTTGTGCCCTGGGACATGAAATCAATGCTGACAAGCCGCTGGCAATGGTGCATGCCCAGTCAGAAAGCGCCTTCGAAGAAGCCGCTGCCGCGGTGCGCAGAGCCATAGTCATTGGCGACAGCGCCCCTGAGAAAACACCGGAGATCTATCGCGCCATCCGCGCTGCCGATCTCCAGGAGAAGTAGTATGAAACGTACCATTATTTTAATGCTGGATTCCTTCGGCGTCGGCGCAGCCGGTGATGCTGCCAAGTTTGGTGACCTGGGTTCAGATACCTTTGGTCATATCGCCAAAGAGTGTGCCGAAGGGCGTGCCAATGATGGCCGTGAAGGGCCGCTGAAGTTACCCAACCTTAGCCGTCTGGGGCTGGCACATGCCGCCATGGAAAGCACAGGTCAGTTTGCCCCCGGGTTTGACGCCGATGTCGAGCTGATAGGCGCCTATGGCCATGCTGAAGAGCTGAGCTCAGGCAAGGATACCCCCAGTGGTCACTGGGAGATGGCCGGTGTTCCCGTGCTGTTTGATTGGGGCTATTTCAGCGACAAACAAAACTCTTTCCCCAAAGAGTTGACCGATAAGATCCTGGCGCGCGCCGGCCTTGGCGGTTTCCTCGGCAATTGTCACGCATCCGGTACTGCGATTCTGGAAGAATTGGGTGAAGAACATATGCGTTCCGGCCTGCCTATCTTCTATACCTCGGCCGACTCCGTGTTCCAGATTGCCTGCCATGAAGAAAGCTTCGGCCTGGAAAACCTCTACCGTTTGTGTGAAATCGCCCGTGAAGAGCTTGAGCCATATAATATCGGCCGAGTTATAGCGCGACCTTTTGTTGGCAGCGGCGCCGCCGATTTTGCCCGCACCGGCAATCGCCGTGACTACGCGGTAGAGCCACCGGCGAAAACTGTGCTGGATAAGCTGAAAGCCGCCGGCGGCCAAGTGGTCAGTGTCGGTAAAATTTCCGATATTTATGCCCATTGCGGTATCACCAGCAAGGTTAAGGCCTCGGGCCTGGAGGCTCTATTCGATGCTACACTGGAGCAGGTCAAGGCTGCCGGTGACAACACCATAGTCTTCACCAACTTCGTGGATTTCGATTCCCACTATGGCCACCGCCGTGATGTGGCAGGTTATGCCCGGGGATTGGAATACTTCGATGCAAGATTGCCTGAAATCCTGGCACTGCTGAATAAGGATGATTTGCTTATCCTGACTGCAGACCATGGTTGCGACCCTACCTGGGAAGGCACAGATCATACCCGCGAACATGTGCCGGTTTTGGCCTATGGCGCAGGTTTGAGTGCCGGCTCATTGGGGCGTCGCAAGAGTTTTGCCGATATCGGCCAATCCATTGCCAGCTACTTCAAGCTGGAACCAATGGAATACGGCGAATCATTTATTCGCTGACAAGATTTGGCTCCCTCGCCGGAGCCGTCTTTAATAAACAGACTTGAGTCTTTATAAAACTAACGGGGTTATTTCGATGGCAACACCACATATTAATGCAGTTGACGGCGCATTCGCTGAAACCGTACTTTTCCCTGGCGATCCATTGCGGGCCAAGTACATTGCCGAAACCTTCCTGGAAAACGTAGAGCAGGTTACCGACGTACGTAACATGCTTGGTTTTACCGGTACTTACAAAGGTAAGCGTATCTCTGTGATGGGTTCAGGCATGGGGATCCCTTCCTGCTCCATCTATGCCACAGAGCTCATCAAGGACTATGGTGTCAAGAACCTGATCCGTGTGGGCACCTGTGGTGCAATCAGCACTGATGTTAAAGTGCGCGATGTGATTATCGGTATGGGTGCCTGCACCGACTCTCAGGTGAACCGCCTGCGTTTCAAGGGCCAGGACTTTGCCGCTATCGCCAACTATGAGCTGATGAGCGCCGTGGTTGACTCAGCCAAGGCTCACGGTACCAAAATTCGTGTAGGTAACGTGTTCTCTGCCGATCTCTTCTACACTCCGGATCCAGAAATGTTCGACGTGATGGAAAAGATGGGGGTACTGGGCGTGGAAATGGAAGCTGCCGGTCTCTACGGTGTTGCCCATGAATTCGGTGCCCGCGCTCTTTGTGTGGTAACTGTTTCCGACCATATCCGTACCGGTGAAAAGACCAGCTCTGATGAGCGTCAAACCACTTTCAACGATATGATCGTCATGACGCTGGATGCTGCGATTACTCTGTAATCCGGTAACCAACTGACATCATAAGGGCTCCCTCGGGAGCCCTTATTGTTTTTAAGCCTTTCCACTTATTCCTGGAGTGCGGCTCTGCAGCTGAAGCTGGCTCTTGGGCTACTCGTTATTTTTGTTTGCTTCTGCAGTTTGTGACTCCCGTTTGGGGGCTACTTCTGTCCTTGGACCTTTACTGCGGGGATTGTCCGCATCGACAGGATCCGGGATCAGGCTATCGCTGGCTTGTTCAGCTGCTTTGTTGGTCGCGGCGTTATTGCCAGTCTCAGGTTCAGTGTTTACTTCAGAGCGCTCTGACCTGGTCGCCTTTGCGGCCAAGGCGTTGGCCGGCTTTTCTGCCTGTTTGGGTGACATATTGGTGTTGGATTCAGCGTCAAGCTCTGTCTGGGATTCGCCGGTATCCGTGGCTGAATCTTGGCTTCCAGCAGCAATCGGTTCAGTATCCAAGGTTTCCTTGGCGGTTACTTTGTCTTGCTGCTTGAGCTTTTTGCGCCTGCGCTTGACCCGGGTGCGACGGCGGTCAAAGTCGGCACGTTTGAACGACAGCGCCCGTGATAATAACAGGCCGATAAAGCCTGCTACTATCAGCATCAGTTGCTGCTGCTCCATATTCAGCTCATGGGCTTCCTGGATCTCATTGAAAAACAGCTTGGGATCCAGCCTGACTTCGACAAAGCCCAGGTTGTTACCTTGCTGGATCACCGGCTCGACATAAGGAGGGTAGGGTGCCAGCAGATCATCCAGTTCCGGGGAATCCGGCTCCAGCAACTCGGGGCTGACATCCTGGGCAAAGGATAGCCGCTGACCATCCTCACTGTAGATAGTCGCCGCCATCACCTTGGGATCTTCCACCAGGGCGCTGGCCAGCCATTGCAACTGCTCATCATTTTGCAGTTGCAACGCCGGTGCGGCACCATAGGCTGTTTGTTGCACCAATAATCTGGCCATCTTTTGGGTTTGGGTCTTCAGAAGCCGCTGCCCTTGTAGTAGGCTTGTCTGCCACAGCTGGACCAGGCCGACCAGCAGAGTGACGGCTATGGCGATCTGCAGCAGTCTGCTGATCTTCTGGCTTTTTTTAAGGCCCTTGAACAACAATACTTTGTCCCTTAATCAAATTCGGTGTTTCCCTAATCATAATGGATTATGGGTATGCCCGATAGCCGGAGAGCAGTGACCATGGAGTCAGTCTTACCTTTTCCCCTGTTGGCCAGTCAACGTCAGGATGGTGTCTATGTCTTGAGTCTGCAGCAGCATACTTGGCCGGCATTCAAGGAAGGGCAACATGCCCAAGGTGAGCGATTACGGCTGATCTTCAATGAAAAGGCTGCGGCTGCTGTTGCCGATTTGCTTCCCGAGTTGGCACCGAGGGCGGTGGCGATTTTGCAGCGCGAGCAATCCTTGTATGGGCTCGAGTTGCTGCTCGAGGTGGGCATCTGTCAAGCCATGCACAATCGTCTTGAGTCAATTGGCGAGCTGGATTACCTGTCCATTGCCGCGACAGCGAGTTTGCCGCAGCTTTCGACTCCGGGGCTGTTGGTGATGGATATGGACTCGACCGCCATTACTATTGAGTGTATCGATGAATTGGCGGCTGCCGCCGGCGTGGGCGCCGAGGTGGCACAAGTGACCGAACGGGCGATGCAGGGCGAATTGGATTTCGAGCAGAGCTTGCGCCAGAGGGTGGCCAAGCTCAAGGGCGCCGACCAGAGTATTATTGATGATCTCTGTGCCCGTTTACCTCTGAGTCCCGGGCTTGAGAGCATGATAGCCGAGCTCAAATCCCATGGCTGGCGCACTGTGGTAGCCTCAGGTGGTTTTACCCCTTTTGTCGGTCATCTGCAGCAGTTGCTTGGGTTGGATGCCGCCTTTGCCAATGAACTGGTAATAAGCGATGGCAAGTTGCTCGGCGAGGTTCGCGGCCAAGTGGTGGATGCCGCCTTCAAGGCCGATGTGGTGACAAAATGCGCCGGGCAGTGGCAGATAGCTGCCGGGCAAAGGTTGGCTATAGGCGATGGCGCCAACGACATCCCCATGGTGCAGGCAGCCGATTTTGGTATTGCCTATCATGCCAAACCTAAGCTGGCCTCTGTCGCTGCGGCGAAGATCAATAAGCTGGGCCTGCAGGCATTACCTTTCTTGCTGCAAGGGCGCTGAAGCGTTAACAGTTAAAACTAGAGTGATTGCTCTTGTTTTTATGACCGGGATTCATTAGCTTTTGCTATAGAACCCGGTGACGACACACTCCATGGAAACTGTACAGCAATCAATCTTTCTGCCTTATCGTGATGGTGAACTGCATCTTCGCAAAATTTTTCCCGCAGCCGGCTTTCGGCATCAGATCCCGATTTTGATGTTGCATGGTGCCATGTCCAATGGCCGGGTGTTTTACAGCAGCAGAGGCCGAGGGCTGGCGCCTTTTCTGGCTCAGGCGGGCTTTACCGTTTATGTAATGGATAGTGCAGGTCGTGGCCTCAGCACGCCTAAGCTGGCGCGCGGGTTTGAGCTTGGACAAGGTGAGGTCATCCGTGAACAACTGCCCTTGGTGCAACAATATCTGCTTAAGGCCGAGTCTCTGGACAAGCTGCATTGGTGCGCCCATTCCTGGGGCGGGGTGCTGATGGCCAGCGCCTTGGCACGGTTTCCTGAACTGCAAGCGTCGGTGGCATCACTGCTAACCTTTGGTAGCAAGCGCACCATAAGAGTCAGGTCATTGAAAAAGTGGTTGATGGTGGATCTGGTTTGGAACCGCTTGGCTCCCGGCATTGCTGCCGGTCACGGCTATCTCGCAGCCGACAAGTGGCGCATGGGCATGGATAATGAGAGCCGGGCTTCGCTGCAGCAGAGCATAGATTGGGTGCGCGGTGATTGGATAGATCATGACGATGGTTTCGATTATGGCCGGGCTGCCGCCAAAGCCACTTGGCCCAAGAGTTGGTTTATCGCCGGACAGAATGACACTGTACTCGGTAATCCAGAAGATGTGCTGGATATGATGGCCGAATGCGGCTTGCAAAATAGTCGCTTTACCTTGCTGTCACGGGAAAACGGCAATCGCCACGACTATGGTCATGCGGATATGCTGACCCATGTGGATGCACCAAACGATCATTTCAACAAGGTGCTCGCCTGGTATCAGGGTTTTGAGCTTTCCAGCGTCAGTGACTGAGCCTCTGGATTTAATTCCGGGTAGCGCAGCAAGACCTCGCTGGTGATCTCCAAAAACTCGCCGACACCCACTACCCGCCACAGCATCTCTTCGAGCTTCTTGGCCTTGTGCTTGGCATGGACACCTATATATTCCAGCTCGCGGCAGATATAGCCCAGATCCGGCTTACCGGCGGCGCCGCGATAGACCTTTAAGGCCATAAAGCTGCCGAGCGACTGCGCCTGACGGATAAAATCCACTTGGGCCTGACGCTCCGCCAGTTCATGGCGGGTAGTGCAACGCAGCCGCAACTGGCCGCTGGATTGGCGTACCAACTGCACAAAGACTTCGAAGCTGTCCATGGTCATCTGCGGCTTCATCGCCCGTATCGGGCCGATAAAGTCGCGCTTCAGCCGGCCGTCATGCAGTAAAGGTTCGAGATTGAACTGTAACTGCTCAGCGCTGCTGTTGGCGAACAAGTCGCTGACGGCATCCGGCTCTACGCCTACCCCCAGCGCCGACAAACGGAAAGACTTGACGGTTTTTTCCACAAGGAAAGGCACTGAATGCAGTTTGCGCATCAAGAGGTTTTTCATTCCTTCAGCCAGTTCTTTGACCTCAGAGTTATCCTCTGTCAGTTGTTGCAATTTCTCGCGGTTCTGCGCTATCAGCCGATGCAAAAACTCCACGCCCGGATGAGGCGTGTGACCCATCACCGCCGCCAGATGCAGGGTGACACCGTTTTTACGACTGCGCACCAATCGATAGGGCAACGCCTGAAGTTTGGCCTTGGGCGCCAGTGCCTGCAGCTTGGGAAAGCTCAGCAGTAGCGGCTCCTTGGGATTGAGAGTCGCGTTTTCATCCAGATTCAGCTGCAGGCCACGACTGGAAATATCATGGGTGATCCCTGTGTATTGCTGTTTGCCCTGACTGATGTTGACCAAGGTCTTGAAGGAGAACCTGGCTTCCTGGCGCCGTTCGCTGAAATACATGGACACCAATCGGATACTGTTGGTGGTAATTTTGGCTTGGCCGAAACGCTTGAGCTCATTGGCATCCATCTTGAACGGCCAGCGACGATACTCTTCGGCGGCCTGTTCGTCGGTCACATCCATCAGTTGCAGTATGTGGCTGTATTTTTGCAGCTGTTGCTCTGTCAGCGCCGAGTAGTTGCTGTCATCGCCCGGTAGCATGGAGGCCTTATAGGAACCCTGGTGGTCTATGGCGTCCAGACTCACCTGGATAACCTTCCAACTGCCCTTGGTGGCACCAAAACCCAAAAACAGAGGTTGCAGGCGGCTTTTTTTCAGTTCGCTGAGGCTGGCTGAGTAGAAGTAGAGTTGACCACGGGCGTTATAGGTAAAGCTGAACAGCAATCTGTGGTCGGCGTTGCCCGGCTCGGCGAGCATGGCCACCAGTCTCTGCTTGCTCAGCAGTCCCGGCAATTGGTTGATATCGGCTTCATCGAGGAAATCGTGCAACAGTGCCTGATTGTCCCTACTCAGCAGCAGAGCACCAATAGCAGGATTGCCTTGGCTGTCCTGTTCGATAAACAGCGGCAGGTGCGGCAGATGGGCCAAGTAATGGCGCTCGAACCCCAGTCCTGTTGCTGTTGTCAGTACATCGTTGACATCCACCTTGTAACGGAACTTATAACCGCGAATAAGGTTGGCAAGTAGCTCGGAGAGCTGCTTACTGCCGCCGATGCGTTTGAGCCGCATCCAGCAGGTGTCTTGCTCTGTCTGGGCATCGACTATCTGGTAGTCGACCCCGAGTTGCAGATCCCGGTAATAGTATTCATCGCTGAGATCCAGCAGCTTGACCCGCAGCGGCCGGTTAAGATCTAAGTTATGTCTGGCGGGCAGACGCACTCTGGCGCCACCGACGGAGAGATCTGCGGTATTGCCGCGCACCTCCTCTCTGCCGGCTTGGGAAACCGATATCTTGATGCTGTAGTTCATCCGCTCTTCACTGCGGTTGAAGTAGCGCCCCAGCACAATCCCGGGTACCAGATAGGGATTCCCCTGTCCTTCCTGATTGCGGGGCGTTTGCTGCAGCCGTTGGCGGCGCTGGTGATGAGCCTCCATCACCTGTTCGTATACCCCCATAGTGTATTGGTTGCGGTACAGCGCCAGTGCGGCATCAAAGGCCTCTTTGGCCGGGACATCGAGGAAGTGGCGTTGGTCGGCAAAGTGATACTCCTGGCAGGGCAGTTCCGACTTGTCTCTGAGGTCAATAATCCTCAGGCAGGGGGAAGCCAGGCGCTGGATTTCCATTTTCAACAGAAAGCGGGTCGAGTTGGACTCTTCTGCGGTGAGCTGCAAGAAGATCTCACTGAAGTCCGGCTCCATCATCAGGGGCTTGAGTTGTTCAATCAGGGCGCTGTGGTGATCTGGACTCATGGACTCGCTCTTTAAGGGGTGCTTATTCTTGTGCTGACTGTTAGTCTTATGTCGGCCCGGCTTTGGGAAGCTTGAACCCAATTCGGGATTATTACTCTGAAAGTATCACTTTGAAAGTGCAATTATTTTAATTAACTATTACAGATTTTACACAAGTTTGAACCCAGATGGCGAAGAATAAAACAGCATACGTGTGCAACGAATGTGGCCAGGACTTTCCCCGTTGGCAGGGGCAGTGCAGTGCCTGTCATGAATGGAATACCATTACCGAAGTCAGGCTGGGGGCGGCTACACCATCCCGGGGCGGTCAGTTCAGTGGTTATGCCGGCGCCGGTGCCAGTGAGATCCAGACGCTGGATCAGATAGATCTCAACGAAGTGCCAAGGATCCCCAGCAGCTTTATCGAATTTGACCGAGTGCTCGGTGGCGGCATAGTCGCCGGCAGTGCCATCCTGATTGGCGGGCATCCGGGCGCAGGCAAGAGTACCTTGCTGCTGCAGACTTTATGTCAGTTGGCCGAGACCATGCCGGCTCTCTATGTGACCGGCGAGGAATCTTTGCAACAAGTGGCGATGCGTGCCCATCGTTTGGGCCTGCCCACAGGGCGCTTGAAGATGTTGTCCGAAACCAGTGTCGAGACCATCTGTACTGTGGCACTGCGGGAGAAGCCCAAGGTCATAGTAATAGACTCGATTCAGGTGATGCATATCAGCGATGTGCAGTCCTCCCCCGGCAGTGTGGCCCAGGTTCGTGAGTCGGCCGCCTTTCTGACCCGTTTTGCCAAGCAAAACGGTATCGCCATCATCATGGTCGGCCATGTTACCAAAGACGGCTCTCTGGCCGGCCCCAAGGTGTTGGAGCACTGCATAGATTGCTCTGTGATGTTTGAAGGGGACAGCGATAGCCGCTACCGCACCCTGCGCTCGCACAAGAACCGCTTTGGCGCCATCAATGAACTGGGGGTGTTCGCCATGACGGAGCGGGGGCTCAAGGAAGTGGCCAATCCGTCGGCGATATTTCTGTCTCGCGCCGATGAAGCCGCCTCCGGCTCCTTGGTGATGGTGGTTTGGGAGGGCACCCGGCCGCTGCTGGTGGAACTGCAGGTGTTGGTGGACAGCTCGGCACTGTCGCATCCGCGGCGGGTTGCCGTGGGGATGGATGCCAACCGTTTGGCTATGTTGCTGGCGGTAATGCATCGTCATGGCGGCTTACAGATGTCGGATCAGGATGTATTTGTTAACGTGGTCGGTGGTGTCAAGGTGACAGAAACCAGCGCCGATTTGACTCTGTTGCTGGCCATGGTTTCCAGTTTCCGTGGTGATATTCTGCCCAGGGATCTGGTGGTGTTCGGTGAAGTGGGCCTTTCCGGCGAGATACGTCCTGTGCCCAATGGTCAGGAGCGTTTGGTGGAAGCAGCCAAGCATGGCTTTACCCGGGCGATAGTGCCCAAGGCCAATATGCCGAAAAAGCCGCCTCAGGGGATGCAGGTGATAGGGGTGAGCAAACTCAGCGAGGCACTCGGGGCTTTGTGATTGCTATGTGAGCGCTATGTGATTGCTATGTGAGTCATAGCCCGGCAAGCAGGGCTATTGCCGCCCTGTGACCTGTGAAGCAGGAGCCGCTTCAGCGGCTCTGTTCATGTTCGGCGATAAACTGTTCCAATTCGCGGTGCAGCAGTGAGGCATCACCAAGATTCAGCTCCAATAGCCTTCTTAAGTGACTGATACTCTCAATATCGATAAGGGCGCACTTGAGGCCCAAGAGGCCGTTGCGGCGATGCACGACGTCAGCCTCCATGCACAGTTCTACTTCGGACTGGGGTAGGCAAAAACTCAGCGCCAATACACCTTCTGGAGCGAAATCGGCAGGTTCTTCCACCATGGCGCCATTGAGACAAAGATCCAGCAAATGGGTGCTCCATACCTTGTTATCGCAGCTCAGCTGGGCATCTATGGTAAACAGGATCCGTGAAAACTTGCGCTTTTCATCCATACTCAGTCCTTTAATTTTTGATTCGTCCTTATTGTAGCCACATAAAAAGCGCTTGGCACCGAACTCAGGTCAAATATCTATCCGCTACAGACAAAATATGAAAAATTGTGAATAATGGCCTCTATCCCAGCCGGTTGGAATACAAGTATGGCATACCGCATATTGATAGTGGACGATGAAGCTATCATTCGGACTCGTTTAAAAGGCTATTTTGAAAAAGATGGTTACCAGGTGATGGAAGCCGCCGACGGTGAGCAGATGTGGCAGCAACTGCAACAACAGCATGTGGATCTGGTGATGCTGGATATCAATATGCCGGGGGATGATGGCCTGATGCTGACCCGTGAGCTGCGCAGCCGCTCAGATGTGGGCATTATTCTGGTAACCGGCCGGGATGAGGCGATAGATAAGATAGTGGGCCTGGAGATGGGCGCCGATGATTATGTCACCAAGCCGTTTGAGTTTCGCGAGCTCAGGGTCAGGGTCAAAAACCTGCTCTGGCGCATCTCTCTGGTGAAGAAGGCTCAGCAGCAAACGGCTGAGCAATTGTCGCGCTCGGACGACAATCTCTATTTTGAGGGTTATCACCTGCAGCTCAACAGTCGTCGCTTGAGCCTGGATGGGCAAGTTATCAAGTTGACCAAGGCCGAGTTTGAGCTGCTGGTGGCTTTTGCCCTGCATCCGCAGCAGGTGCTCTCGAGAGAGCGCTTGATGCAGCAAACCAGCCACAGGGATCAGGATGTCAACGACCGCACCATAGATGTGATTATTCGGCGCTTGCGCAGCAAGCTGAGTCCAGAGCTGTTTGTCACTGTGCATGGTGAAGGTTATCTGTTTGCCGCCGATGTCAGCGACTGAGTTCTGAGCCCTTGGCTTCCACTCTGTATACCGGATAGAAATCCGCCGGGGCCAAACTGTCATCCAACTGCATGTTTTTGAGGTTATCCGGGCGCAACTGCAAAATTGCCGGGCCTATATCACCAAACGCCTTTTCTCCCTGCAACAGCCTGACGGCGAGATCGACCGCCAGTCGCCCCTGTAGTACAACTCTGTCATCATTGGCATAAGCGACCTTGTTGCGCTTGAGCCCTCGCAGTATATCCGGCGACAGATAGCTGCTCACCAGCGCCAATTGGTTGGTCAGGCTTCTCTGCCTGAGAGTGCCCATGGCGGCTTCAATAGCAACGGCACTGCCGAGCAAGGCTTGCGGCAGCGGCTGCATGTTTTGATTGAGCAACAGATTGAGCTGATCCCGGTAGAGATTACGGTTGTTGTCGGCATGCATCACGGCCACAATCTCCACCTGGCTGTCTTGCAGTGCTTGTTTGACACCTTTTTCCACCAGATCGGTACCGCCACGGCCTTCGGGGCCCGCCAGCATAGCCAGGCGTTTGTGCGGGGTAGATGCGAGATACTCACCGATCAGATAACCCATCTGATACCAGTTGACTCCTATATGGGTTTGTACCCGGTGGTCAGCCAACTGATTCACCAGCGCCAACACAGGCTTGGTCAGCTCAAGCGTATGGCCCTCAAGCAGGTGTGGGCTGACGGCGCCGAGCAAAATCGCATCGGCATCACCATCGAGGCAGGATTTGAGTTGTGCCAACTGGGTCTGGTTGTTGCCATAGCCGCCGGCTTCATGGAGTTCCAGCCCGAGCCCCAAGGCTTGGCTCTGTTTTGCCAAGCCATAGTCAATCCCTATCCAGTAAGCATCTTTCAGATGCGGCACCAAAGCGCACAGTTTCCAGGGTTTATTGGCTTTGGTGAGTGGCGTGTGGGTCAGAGGACTGGCCTGCTGGATTGCTTCGTTGAAAGGACTGCGTTGCTCCAGCTCCCAGGTTTCATTGGCCAGTGCGGCAGGGATAAACATCAGCAGAGCCAATAACCACAGCAGCAGTCTTTTAGTTGCAGGCAACACAGCCTCGAACTGGGTGGCAAATTGGCTCATGGGGAAGATCCTGATATATGATGCAAGTATTCTACCATAGCATTCCTGCTGGATGTTTGAGTGAGTCAATGCCTATGCGAACCAGTATCAACAAGGATAACAAGTGAGACCTTTATCTTCATGGCTTAGCAGCCTGACCGGCCGTCTGATGCTGGCGTTTTGTTTGTTGGCGCTGCTGCTGTTATTACTGGTGACTCTGGGCAACTTGAGCCTCTACTGGGTCAAGGGCGCCGACAGTTTTCTTTATGAGAAGGCCTTGCCCGCATCAGAAGCCGCGCGGCAGCTATCGCAATCGGCCACCTCGCTGGCAGAGAATGCCCAGCGCCTGGGCACGGCTGCCGATGAAAAACAGCGCCAATATTTGGGGCGCCGTCTGTCGCTAGAAAGCAATCGCATGTTGGCGGCGATTGCGACCCTGGAGCAGTTGGCGGTGCCGGATTCAGCCAATCTGAAACAGGCGGCGGCCACCATTATCGCTGAGCTGACCTTACTCGGCGAGCAGACGGGGGAGCGGCTTGAGCGTACCCAAGCGCTGAAACAGAAAGGACTTTTATTGGTACAGGCTTCCAAGCAGGCCGACAATCTGCTGCGCTCCGAGCTGGCGGTGCTGGACTCAGTCATTATTGCCAAGCTAAGCCAGATTCCGGGGGCGGCGGCAGTGGATGACATTATAGAGCTGGATCTCAGCAGCGCCGAGCAGCTCAACCGCGCCCTGAAACTGACTCATAAGATAGCCTTGCTCGGGCAGATATTTGCAGCGGCCGATGCGCCGCAAGACTTGGTCGGTGCCATCAATCAGGCGCCGTTGACCGATGATGCCCTGTCCCCGGGATTGCTCAAGCGCATTCCCGTGGCCGATTTGGTTCGGGACCCCGGTAGAGCCGAGGCGCTCGAGGCCGAATTTGCTCGTCTTGATCAGGTGACTGCCGGCCAACAATTGGCCGAAGCGATATGGCAGTTGCAGCAGCAACTGGAGCAAAGGCAACTGGTGATTTCGGATAACCTCAAGTCGATGGAGCAAACCGTGGATGCCGCCCTCGAGGGCCAGCAGCAACAGCTGAGTTTGGCCAGACGTGACTTTTTGGGGCAGCTCAATTGGGCCAGCGCCGGGCTCTGGGGAACGGGCGCCTTGATGTTACTGCTGATCCTGTTTGTCAGTTGGCAGGTTATCTATAAGGGTATCGCCCGGCGTTTGAGCGATGCTACCCAGGCTCTCAGTCGCCTGAGTCTTGGCGATACCAATGTTAGCATACGCTCTTACGGTGATGATGAACTTACCGCCATGGCCTCGGCGCTGGAAGCCTTCAAACAGAAAACGGCCCATAATCAAAAGTTGCAGCAGGATCTGCAACGCACCGCTGCCGAGTTGACCGAGCATAAGCTGGCGCTGGAGCGGAAGGTGGCCGAGCGAACCCGCGAGCTCGCCCAGACCAACGCCCAGCTGGAAGAGGCCAGTCAGGCCAAGTCGCTGTTTTTGGCCACCATGAGCCACGAAATACGCACGCCGCTTAACGGCTTGCTAGGCACCCTGAGTCTGCTGGGGCAGGCGGAGTTACCCGCCAAGGCGCGGCAGATGTTGGCGCTGTCCCAGTACAGTGGCACTCAACTGCAAACCGTGCTCAATGACATCCTCGACTTCTCCCGTCTGGAGCAGGGCAGGCTGATCAATGAGCCAAGGGCCGTGGAGTTGCCGGCACTGCTCAACGAAGTGACCGCCATCATGTTGGCCGGGGCCAATCTTGCCGGGCTTGAGCTCAGGCTGTTAAAGCCGGAATTGCCCGAATGGGTCTGGCTAGATGGGCCCAAGCTCAGGCAGGTACTGTTTAACCTTCTGGGCAATGCGATCAGGTTTACCACCAAGGGCAGTGTGACTCTGGAGGTCAGTATTGAAGGTGCGCGCCTGTGCTTCAGCGTGACTGACACAGGTATCGGCATCCGCCCCGAAGCCATGGCGCATCTGTTTACTCCCTATGCCACAGAGGCGACCCATGCCAGTGCCAGGGGAACCGGGCTTGGGCTGAGTATCAGCCGTGACCTGGTGCAACTGATGAATGGCCGTGAGAGTGGGGATGCTCCCGCCATCGAAGTCATCAGTACGCCGGGGCAGGGCAGCCGTTTCAGTTTCAGTGTGCCGCTTCAGCCCTGTGAGCAGGGGGAGCAACAATCGAGTAGCCTGCCACAGAGTGAAATCGCCAAGCGGGTGCTGCTGGTGGAAGATAATAGGGTTAATGCCTTGGTGGCTCAGGGCTTTTTGGCGCATCTTGGGCATGAGTCACTCTTGTGTGTCAGTTTGGCAGAGGCACGGAGGGTGTTGCTTGATAACACGTCAGGCCCATTCGATGCCGTGATGCTGGATTTACAGCTGAGTGACGGCTCCGGCAGTGAGCTGTTGCCTGAGCTAAGGCAACAGCTGGGCACCAAGGTGCCGATTGCCGCCTTTACCGCCCAGTTGCAGACTCAGGATATGGCTGATTACCAGGCCATGGGCTTTGATATAGTCCTGGGTAAGCCCTTGGGATTGCAGGCTCTGGCCAACTGGCTCGGGGTTGTCTCCGGCTCGAATCAGAGCGATGAGTGCCCTAAGGAAGAGGACTCTCAAGCGCCGGGCCTTAGATCCCGCAATACGGACAACGCCCAATGGCTGGCGCTGGAGCAACTTGAGCAGGACCTGCAGGTGCTCGGCAAGGCCACTTTGCTGGAGATGCGGCAACAGTTTGTGGACAGCAGTGATGCGCAGCTGCAAGCTTTACAGGCGGCAGATGGGCAACGGGATATCATGGCCGCCAAGCTGCACGCACTCAAGGGCAGCAGCGGTAACATGGGGCTTGAAGCGCTGCACTTGCGCTGCGCCGCACTGGAACAGTCCATCAAGGCTGGCAAACCTTTACGCGACGAGGAACTCACTGAGCTGACAGATTGCGTAGCGGCATCGTTGCTGGCGCTCGATAACTGGCTTGAGCAGCAATCAGACTAAGACGCTTTTTTACCTGGGGTTTAAGCGCTGAAGACAGGAAGCGCTGCATTTACCGGCTGCTGAAGATATAGAAAGGGCGCCACTCGTTACTTGAGTTGGCGCCCTTTGCCCCTTTGACTCCTTAACCCTTTAACCCTTTGATTAGGGGGGCTGTGTTACGTTTGATTCAGGCAAGTACTTGTTAGCTCTTGTCTAAATCGCCTTGCTCAGTGCGCTGCGGCGCCTTTCAGCCATTCGGCATCACTTTGAACAAAGGCCAGGGTCAGGCGCGCGAGCGCGGCATAAAAACCGCCGCGATCGCATTCGGTCACCCGCTGACAAAATGGTTCCAACCAACTGAGCAGGCACTCTTGCAGAAACTCCTGTTGCGTTGATGCCGAGGCGTTCAGACACAGATGAGCCTGGTATGCCAGAATCACCGCCAGGTGGTCGGCGGGCTCGGGGAAGTCACCGCTCAGCTGCAGCTGGCTTCGCTGCAAAAAGGCCAGCATCTGTTGATGCTGCTCACCAAACAGGGTGACATCCTCATCCGCTTGCAGATAGAGGCCGGCATAGGGCGAAGCGCTCTGTTTACTGCCCACCAGAAACAGCCCGCAAAAGTCTGCCGCTAGCTCCAGCAGCGCCTTGTCTCTGTCCTGCATCCAGGCAATCGCCAGCAGTTTTTGCTCCATCAGCTTGGCTGCTTGCTTGAGGGCGGGATCGCTGCCCAGCTGTTGCCAGAAGGCCTTGCTTTCCGGCGCCGTCAGTTGGCTGAGGCGCTCGGCATTCAACTCGCGGGCGAACAGGCCCGAGAGGAAGTTGTACAGCATGGCTCTGCCTTGATTTAACTGTTCCATTGGCTTACCTCAGTTATCTGCGATTAGTGATGGTGCGAATAAGTCCTCGTGGGACTTGTTCGCACCTTCCCTTAGATTGTTATCTCAATTGGCCCATCGAAGGAGGATACCTTGGGCGCCTTACCGGTGAATTTTTCAAACTCCACCTGGCAAGTGTAGGCCGAGCAGGCCTGCGCCAGCTTGGAGGTACCTATATCCTGAGTCAGGGTATTGGGGTCACCATAGCTGCACAGGGCACCGATTTCGGCGCCGCCTTCGACGCTGCCATCTTTGCCGACCGGCCCATACCAGGCACCTTCATGGATCCGGATAACCCCTTTGGGGAAACGGCCGGAGACGACGGCACCGGCTAGCAGCTGGCCACGGTCGTTGAACACCCGCACCAGATCGCCGTCTTTGATACCGCGGGCCCTGGCATCTTCAGGGTTAATGTAAACTGGCTCACGCCCCTGCACCGTATAGGTTTCGCGATATTCCTTGGACTCACACATCTGTGAGTGCAGGCGCTTGTCCGGGTGGCAGGACTGCAGCCAAACCGGGTACTTATCGCTGCCTGGACCGCCATGGCTGCGCTCGGATTTTTCCATCCAAACTGGGTGGCCCGGGCAGTCATCATAACCGAACTGGGCAATCTTACGGCTGAAGATTTCAATCAGGCCGGAAGGAGTACCCAAGGGGTTAATCTCAGGATCCTCACGGAAGTCGGCGTGTCTGACCCAGTTTTGCCCTTCACCGAAGTGCACATAACCCTGCTTCCAGAACTCGTTGAAGTCCGGCATGGCAAACTTGCCCTGGTTGGCGGCCTTACACTCGTTGTAGAGTTTTTCCAGCCATTCCATTTCGGTTAGCCCGCGGGTGTATTCCTTCTCTTTGCCGAGTATTTTGGCAAAGCGGGTGAATATCTCAAAGTCCGACAGACTTTCAAACAGCGGCTCAACCATCTTGTGCATCGCCAGAATACCGCGGCCGGCGTAGGCACCGTAGACATCGATATCGTTGCGCTCCATGGTGGTACAGGCGGGCAAGACTATGTCTGAGAAGCGGCAGGTGGCGGTCCAGTTCACATCTATGGAGACCACGCATTCCAGCTTGCGGAATGCCTGCTTCATACGGTTTCTGTCCTGATGGTGGTTCCAGGGGTTGTTGCCCGAGAATACCATCATGCGGATATCCGGATAGGTAACCTTGCTGCCGTTGGCATCAATAGTCTTGCCGGGTTCCAAAATGGCATCTATCCAGCGGGCGACCGGAATAGTGCTGCTGGCGCCCTTGAAGTCGTTGTTGTCGAACAGTGGCTTTTGGCCTTCGTCCAGGTTGCGCGGGAAGGCGCCCGGTGCGGCGGCACCTGTGGCGGGTACGCCGATACCTGAGTAGTGGTGACCATAGCTGATACCACCGCCAGGCAGGCCTATCTGGCCTATCATGGTGGCCAGTACCGCCGCCATCCAGTAAGGCTGCTCACCGTGTTGCTGACGCTGAATACACCAGCCCATCATGATCTGGGTACGGCCCTTGGTCAGGGTACGGGCCAGATCGCGGATGACTTCAGCCTTGACGCCACAGATGGCTTCGGCCCATTCCGGAGTCTTGGCGATGCCGTCTTTGTCACCCAGGAGGTAGGGCAGGAACTCTTCAAAGCCCAGGCTATAGCCTTCGATAAATTTGGCATCGTGCAGCTTGGCTGTGTACATCTCATGGGCGATACCCAACATCAAGGCCACGTCTGTTTGTGGGTTGACATACAGCTGCTCACAACCCAGATAGGCCTGGGTCTTGGTTTCGACCGGATCTATGCTGATCACCCGGATCTTACCGGCTTTGACCTTTTCCTTGAGCTGCGCCAGATAGGCGAAGGACTCGTGGGTTTCGGCGTTCCAGCCCACCTGCAGGTTTTTATATGGATCGTTGGACCAGAGCACTATGGTATCGCTGTGCTCGAGGATCAGCGGCCAGGAGGTGCCTTGAGCGTACACTTCGGTAGAGCCCAGCACATAAGGCATAATCGTTTGCCCGGCGCCGGTGGAGTAGTCGCCCACTTTCTTGACGAAGTTGCCGTGCATGGCAATGGCGCGCTGCATATGGCTGGTGCTTGAGTGCAGCTGTCCGGTGGCTCGCCAACCGGTTTGTCCGGCGTGCAGGCCAGATGGGCCGTACTGGGTTTGAATGATATCCAGCGACTCCTTGAACAGAGTCAAGGCCTTGTCCCAGGTGACACGAACGAAACGGAAGTCGCCGCGTTCATGGGTATTGCTCTTGTGTCCCTTGAGCAGGAAGTCGAGCCGCACCATGGGGTAACGGATCCGTGATGGGTTATAGACCAGGCCACGGATACCGCGGATCATGTCGGTGGGATACTTGTCGTACTCCAGTGGTTTGACTTCGGCAATAACCCCGTTGCGGCGCTTGATACGAAATGCACCGAAGTGGGAGCCTGTGGTCAGCCAGGCGTCACCGTCATCCATCCCCTTGGCCAGCGCCGACAGGGGAGCGAGTACCGAACTGCTTCCGGCAACCACAACGGAAGTGGAGGCCAGGCCTTTTAAAAAGTCTCTTCTGTTCATAACGCCAACCTCTTAGTGCTCTTCTTTGCTGAAGGTGGAAGAATGTTGTTGCAGGTATTTCTGCACCAGTGCCTGGGTGTCCTGATCCATGTTGACGAAGGCCAACATCCCCTGGAACATGCCCGGCCAGGTGTTGGCATCAAAGTGATGCTCATCGGGCTGGGTGTGACAGACACTGCAGCTAGAGGCATAAGTGCTGCGGGCATAGCCCCAGAGTGGTGCCAGTTCGGTCAGCAGATAATCGCTGTCGGTCCAGATCTCGGCTTCCACACGCTGCCACTTGAGGCCAGTCATGGGATCTTCTTTCTCTTCAAAGGTCTTGATCACCCCGTCGGTTTCGGCAGCGGCCTTGGTCAGTTGAGCCGAGAGGATATTGATACCGAAGTCCATGTAGATCACCCGGCCGGCACCTATCTTTTTACGCCAGCCATCGATGGCGATTTTGACCCGCTTGCCCTTGAGCTCCAACACCTTGATTTCGGTGGCCACGTTCAGAGTACCGGCTTCTTCCGTGCTCTTGTCATCCAGATACAGAGGCTTGGTCAAGGCGCTGAAATATTTGCCGCCCTGTTGCAGGGAAGTCTCACCCGAACCCACTTCGGCAATCAGTTCCGGGGCTCTGGCCGTACCCATATCAGGCAGCTTGTGAGCTATGCCTTTGTGGCAATCGATGCAGGACTGATCTTTCTCGGCCGCTTGTTTCATCTGTTTTTGCGCCAGGGCTGACATCTCGTCCCATTTCATTGACTTGTAGTCATGGCAGTTTTTACAGGCCTGGGAGTTGTCACGGGCAAAGCGTTTCCATTCACGGCTGGCCATTTCCAGACGCTTGGCTTCAAATTTTTCCGGAGTGTTGACCGTTTGGAACAGCCAGCCCCAGACATCGTGAGAGGCTTCCATCTTACGGGCTATCTTGCGGCTCCAGTCGTGGGGCACGTGGCAATCAGGGCAGGTTGCCCGCACGCCGGAGTGATTCGACCAATGCACAGTTTGCTGCAGCTCTTGATAGGGATTGCTCTCCATCGAGTGGCAACTGATACAGAAGGCCTCAGTGTTGGTGGCTTCCAGCGCCGTGTTGAAGCCGCCCCAAAAAACAATGCCCATGATAAAGGCCGACAGGCTGATGGCGCCCAGGCTCAGGTACTTGGTCGGGCGATTGAGAGTACGCCAGATTGCTATTAACCGTTTCATCTATTCAATCCTCTCTTGTATCAGTGACTGGCGACGCCGCCGAGGGCCAGCATGATCCAGATGATCAGGCCATAGAGGCTGATACCTGTGATGGTCAGGGCCGGAAACAGCATGAAAATAATCAGGCCGTGGGCCATAAGTTCCTGTTTTTTGCTTGATGTGGACTCAGACATAGTGATTGCTCCAACGCAGCAGGGTTTGCTTGATGGGGCCACTATAGGGAAAGGATGTGAATGACGATTGCGCTGCCAATGAATGGGATTTGAGTAAATATGAAAAGTTATGAACAACTGCATATTCAGGATGAGCCACAGATCCCGAAATCTTTTTAGCCGGGGGCGCCAATTTGCAGTATTATCCGCGACCAACAAAGGCTGCGTTGGACATCGTTTGACGATAATCCTTGGTGCCCACCACCTGCAGGTCACGTTTTGTTGTGGATCTCTCACCCGCCCAGCGGGGCTCTCACCTGCCGTAGCCGGCGTCATCTGACCCGAATAAAGAGATCAAAAAGGTAGAATAATTATGATGTCTTCAAAGACAAGTACCGCTGTACCTACTACATCATCATGGCTGGAACGCTTCTTCAATATCAGCGCTCGTGGCAGCACAGTCCGCCAGGAAGTGATCGCCGGTTTGACCACGTTTCTTGCCATGGTTTACTCAGTTATCGTTGTCCCCTCCATGTTGGGAAAGGCCGGGTTTGATCCTGGCTCCGTATTTATTGCCACCTGTCTGATTGCCGCCTTCGGCTCATTGCTGATGGGCCTGTGGGCCAATCTGCCGATGGCGATAGGCTGCGCCATCTCACTGACTGCGTTTACCGCCTTCAGTCTGGTGCTGGGGCAGGGCATGAGCCTGCCTGTCACCCTGGGAGCGATTTTCCTTATGGGTATCGTCTTTACCCTGGTGAGCGTTACCGGCGTTCGCCAGTGGGTGCTTGCTAACCTGCCCAAGGGGATTGCCCATGGTACAGGGATAGGTATCGGCCTGTTTTTGCTGCTGATCGCCACTAACAGTGTGCAACTGATTGTGGCCAATGATACCGGTTTGCCGGTCAAGCTCGGCGACATCCACAGCCTGCCGGTGATCGCCACTGTCGTGGGGCTGGCTGCCACTATCGGACTCGAGCGTCGCCGGGTGCCGGGCGGCATTCTGTTGGTGATCATCGCTCTGTCAGTGTTTGGTTTGCTGTTTGACCCCAATGTGGAGTTCAAAGGCGTGTTTGCCATACCCGACTTAGGCGCAGAAGGCTCTTTGATTGGCCAGCTGGATATCATGGGGGCCCTTAACCCTGTGGTGCTGCCGATAGTGCTGGCGCTGGTGATGACGGCCATCTTCGATGCCACAGGCACCATAAGAGCCGTGGCCGGACAAGCCAATCTGCTGGATAAGGACGACAACATCATAGGTGGCGGCAAGGCGCTGACCTCGGATTCTGTCAGCTCTATTTTCGCCGGTCTGGTGGGCGGCGCACCTGCCGCTGTTTACATTGAATCGGCCGCCGGTACTGCCGCAGGCGGAAAAACAGGCCTGACCGCCACTGTGGTGGGTGTGCTGTTCCTGCTGATGATCTTCCTGGCACCCCTGTCTTATTTGGTGCCAGCCTACGCCACGGCGCCTGCGCTCATGTATGTGGGACTGCTGATGTTGTCCAATGTCACCAAGCTGGACTTCGATGACAAGGTGGACGCCATGGCGGGACTGACTTGCGCGGTATTCATCATACTCTCCTGCAACATAGTCACAGGCATTATGCTGGGGTTTGCAACTCTGGTCATCGGCCGTATCTGCAGCGGTGAGTGGCGCAAGCTCAAGCCAGGTGTATTGGTTATCACCATAGGCCTGGTGGTGTTCTATATGGGCGGCTGGGCCATCTAATCTTGAGGTTCAAGCTTTAGACTTGGCTTCGAGGGCTGACAAGGCCTTGCTTGTTGGCGCTTTTAATTCCCTACAGGGCATACTGACCCTGATCCAATAAGGCGGCCAAGCATCACTGCTTTGGCCGCCGTTTTTATTGCCCCGGAATAGGGATGAGTGGATTAATCCAGCAGCAAGTCGATTTGGTTCAGCGAGCACAGGTGAGCATAAACCGGTGAGTAGACGCCGCGCTTGGCAAATTCCAGTTTAACCTCATCGCTCAGGGCATTGAGTTTTTGCTCGTCGACGATATAGAGGCCATCTATATTGCTCTTTTCACCCTGTTTGTTGGTTACTGTCAGAGTCTTGGGTTGCAGTAATTCATGGCTGGTCAGGGTCTTGACGAACTGCTTGGTGATTTCACGGTACTCAATCAGGTTGCCGATAAATTCGATGCGGTTTTTCAGGAATTCTGTCTGCTCACCGGTTTCGGTAAACAGAGCTTCGCCCTTGTCTTCGCTGACATGCTTGCTGTTGACATCGATACCGATAAGGACATTTTCCTGGCTGGAGTCTCCGGCGGCAAAAGGCTGCATCCGGCACTGCATTGGCAGGTAACGTCGGGTCCAGGTGTTGTCCTTGATAAAGCAGTTGCTCTCAGGCTTCAGAGAGGTGATGGCAACCGGCTGGAAATCTCCACTTTGGCTGTTCTTGGCGAAAATGATCGGGAAACTGGTGGCGGCAGGCAAAAATTCCTGCACCAGCAAAGGCAACATATGGTGCTTCTCAAATTCGCTGAAATCTATGCCTGGAGTGACTTTCAGAGCCTTGTGTGCGCCGTTGTTGAGCGGGACGTATTGTGCTGTCATTGTCTTTTTATCCTTGTTGTTATTTGAGGTTCCGTCAGCCAATCAACTGACGCACCGGAAAATAAATCGTCACTGAAATATCGGCGCCAGAACCGCTTCTTCGGTTGTATTAGTACCGCAAACCAGTAAAAAGTTCAGCTTGAGACTTATTGGCTTGTGACCCCAAGCATGCTGCGGATGTTAACAGTGGTCAAACTGGATGTCATTGTTAAAAATATGTTCGCAAGCGCTGTTTTCAAGGGGGCTTGGGAAAATAAAAATTGTCAAAAAAATGTAGAAATAAGGTTTGTACTTGTGTATGTTTACCGATGACAGCGTTGTCATTGTTTGTGTGACTATTGTTTTCATGGCCATGTTGTCTTGTAAGGTCTGCATGTCGAGGATGAGGTCTCCTTTACATGCCTTCCACAGTTGAGTATCTGTCGGGCGGCTGCGCAACTGTGTTTTCAATACTGTAGTCTCTCCCCGGAAACTAGAGTGGGCTGGGTGCTGATTTCAGTACCTGGCCATTTTTTTATCCCGGTTGTCACTCAACATAGCTTGTTGAGGTGACAGCCACTGCTTGAGTCGACAGGGAATATGGCATCATGGTGAAAACAATAATAAGGACAGGAGAGTAACGGAATGAAGTTAACTATCGCGGCGTTAGCCATTGCCTTGAGCTTGGGGCTGACGGCTTGTTCTGACAAGCCGCCGGCAACCGGGACTGAACCAGGGCAGAGCCAAGCCGGTTCTTCGTCAAAAGCCTCGAGTGAAGATCTGACTCAGAATAAGCTGCATAGCTTTGCCCAGAGTTTGCAGCTGAAATATGCCGTGCTGTCCAATGTGCCGGATGACAACTGCGACCCGAGCCGCGCCGAAGGCCGCTGTTTCCAGGCGCAAATTCGCCTGACTCCGAGCCAAGATTTCAGTGCTTCTGACTGGGCCATCTATTTTAGCCAGATGCGTCCGGTACTCTCGGTTGCCTCACCTGAGTTTCATATAGAGCATATTCAGGGCGATCTGCATCGTCTGACGCCAACCGCCGCCTTCGCCGGTTTCAAAAAGGGTGTCAGCGAAATCATCAATTTTCGCGGTGAGCTGTGGCAGCTGTCGGAAATCGATGCCATGCCCAACTATTACATGGTGGTTGAGGGGCTCAAGCCGGAGGTCATCGCCAGCACTGAAGTTAAGCAAGACCCGGATACCGGGCTTGAGTTGCTTCCCTATGTGCAGCCTTACACGGATGCCGAAAAACAATATCGTCGCAGCTCACAGGATAGGCTGCCCTGGGATACCGCCAATGTCGTCTTCGGCCAAAATGCCGATACTCCCGATGATGCCGGCCTTGCGGTGGCAAGCCTTATTCCTAAGCCGGATTCAGTGACTTGGCTTGACCAAACACCTGTCACCCTCAATGCCGGGATTAAGCTTAACCCGAGCCACATAGCTACCGGCGTCGAGCTGCAATCACTCGAGGCGGCGCTCTTGCGCCTACAAAGGCTGGGTGTAAGCCAGAGCGAGCAAGGGTTGGCGCTTAACTTGCTGCCTCTTGAGGAAGGGCAAAGCGAGCACTATCGACTCGAGATTGAGGCCGGCGGAATTAACCTGGCCGCCGCAGACGCCGCGGGTTACTCCTATGGCTTGGCGAGTCTTGCCGCCTTGCTGCAGTTGCCTGCCGATGATACCCAATCAATAGCACTGCCACAGCTGCGCATTCAAGACGGCCCCAGATACCCGTTTCGCGGCATGCATCTGGATGTTGGCCGCAACTTTCACTCCAAGGCGTTTGTGCTGAGCCTGCTGGAGCAGATGGCGGCCTATAAGCTCAACGTATTGCATTTGCACATGGCCGACGATGAAGGCTGGCGCCTGCAGATCCCCGGCTTGCCGGAGCTGACCGAGATTGGCAGCAAGCGTTGCCACGATCTCGACGAAAACCGCTGTTTGCTGCCGCAACTGGGCAGTGGCCCCAATCCTGAGACTCAGGTCAACGGGTACTACACGACCCAGGACTATATAGACATTCTCAAGTTTGCCGCCGCAAGACAGATCCAGGTGATCCCGTCGATGGATATGCCGGGGCACTCCCGCGCCGCTATTAAATCGATGCAGGCACGTAGCCGCAAGCTATTGGCTCAGGGCGACAGTCAGGCCGCCAGCCAATACCTGCTGGCGGATCCCGAGGATGCCACTGTTTACAGCTCCATTCAGTATTACAACGACAACACGCTCAATGTCTGTATGGAGTCCAGTTACACCTTTGTCGCCAAGGTGATAGATGAAATTGCCAAGCTGCATCAGGCCGCCGGAGTACCGCTTAAGCGCTACCACATAGGTGCCGATGAGACCGCCGGTGCCTGGCTCGACTCGCCGGCCTGTGAACGCTTTATTGCGGCCAATTCGCAGCGGGTGGCCGACAAATCTGCCCTCGGCGCCTACTTTATTGAGCGGGTATCGCAGATGCTGGCCGAGCGCGGCATAGAGGCGGCCGGTTGGAGCGATGGCATGAGTCACGTCAACCCGGCCAATATGCCGAGCCCGGTGCAAAGTAATATCTGGGACATAGTCGCCCACGGCGGCTTCAAACGGGCGCATGCCCAGGCCAATCTCGGCTGGGATACTGTGCTGTCCAACCCGGAAGTACTCTATTTCGATATGCCGCCGGCGGCCGATCCGAAAGAGCCCGGCTATTACTGGGCCAGCCGCAGCAGCAACAGTCGCAAGTTGCACAGCTTTATGCCGGATAACCTGCCGGCCAATGCCGAGCAGTGGGGCGATATTGAGGCCAGGCCTTTTATTGCCGATGACACAGAGCAACTCAGCCCACAAGGAAAGCGTCTCAGCGGCCCAATGGCGCCGGGCAGGGGCTTTATTGGCCTGCAGGGGCAACTCTGGAGCGAGACGATTCGCAGCGACACGACCGCAGCCTATATGATTTTCCCTCGCCTCTTGGTTTTGGCGGAAAAGGCCTGGCATAAGCCGGACTGGGAACTGGCTTACCGGCATCAGGGGGCAAGTTACAGCCAGGATTCCGGTTACTTCGTTGCCGAGCAGCGACAGGCGCAGGCAGAGGATTGGCATCGACTGGCCAACATCCTGGGGCATAAGGAGCTGGCCAAGCTGGATAAGGCCGGGGTGCATTACCGTTTGCCGCTGCCGGGCGGCAGAATCAAGGATGGCAAGCTTGAGGCCAATATCATCTTTCCCGGGCTCAAGATCCAATATCGCCTACCAGGAGCTGAGTGGCAGGAGTATCGCGGCCCTGTGGCAATTGCAGCGCCGCTTGAGCTTCGCACTGTCTCACCCGATGGCCGCCGCTATAGCCGGGTTCAGCCACTGAATTAGTCTTTAAGCAGGTACTGATGTGGGCTGGCGTTAACAGATAACGCCAGCCACGCTGCCTGACTTATTTTAATGCCTGGTTTTAATACTTGAGTGGCGTTTAAAAGTGGTTAAGGAAGTCTGAGTCGCTCAAATATAGCGGCTTACTGAGTATTTATTGGTTAATTTTCAATATATTAATCAAGTCAAAGTCCTAGCCATGAGTCTATTGATTTCTGCTGATTAAAAATAAATGACAACGCTGTCATTTTTGATGTAACATTAGTTTAACCACATGGTTAACGATTGCTTTAACTTGAGTCCGCTCAGTGGAATGTCACCGGGGTTAATCCTGAAAGGCGCCTTACTGCAGCGATTTGTCAGTGTTCCGCCGCGCCAGATTGCGCCGTGACCATAAAAGAAACAGAAAGAGGTCTGCCATGGGGGGAAACCCGACACCGGATACACAAGTGTATATAGGGATAGACGGCGGCGGCAGTAAGTGCCGGGCAACCGTCTACTGCCGGCAAAAGGGGGTGCTGGGAACCGGAGTTGCCGGTCGGGCCAATCCTTTGCACGGTCTGAGCCAAACTTTCGACTCCATCATAATTGCTACAGGTTTGGCCCTGGCCGATGCCGGTCTGCAGCAAGCCGATTGCGCCAATATGGTGGCCGGTCTCGGGCTTGCAGGTGTCAATATTCCCAGGCTTTATCAGGAGATCCTCGATTGGCGGCATCCCTTTGGCGCCATGTACCTGACCACAGATCTGCATACCGCCTGCATAGGCGCCCACCAGGGGGAAGATGGTGCCGTCATCATCACAGGTACAGGCTCCTGTGGTTATGCCCATGTGGGTGAACGGCAATTGTCTCTCGGTGGTCATGGTTTTGCTCTGGGCGATAAGGGCAGTGGTGCCTGGATGGGCTTGAAAGCCGCGGAGCAGGTGTTATTGTCGCTCGATGGTTTTGCGCCGCAAACAGCCCTTGGCGCCAAACTGCTGGCCCATTTCGGGGTGACAGATGCCCTGGGGATAGTGGAAAACCTCGCCGGACGCTCCTCCAGTTGTTATGCCGCCCTGGCGAGAATAGTGCTGTCCTGTGCGGCTGAGGGCGATGATACCGCTACCGCTATTGTCAGCGAAGGTGCCGACTATATCAGCCGGTTGGCACGGCGCCTGTTTGAACTCAATCCGCCGCGATTTGCCATGATAGGCGGCCTGGCCGAGCCGCTCAGGCCCTGGCTGGCCGACGATGTGGTCGAACGAATCGCCCCCGTGTTGGCGCCACCGGAAATCGGTGCCGTGCACTTTGCCATGCACCAACACTCGCAATTTTCAGCCCGTCCGGCCGATGCCGGCGCATACGACTTAGCAAAGGTGAAACCATGACCCATACCATAATGGAGCGCGAGGCTCGCAGTGCTCCCGAGAAGATTGCCAACCAGTTGCAGGCCAATGACCAGTTAACCCGGAAACTGGGGCAGCGGCTGCGCGAGTTTGCTCCCAAGTTTGTGATGATTGTGGGTCGCGGCTCTTCCGATCACGCCGGGGTATTTGCCAAGTATCTGTTTGAAATAGAGGCCGGTGTGCCCACTTTTGCCGCCGCGCCTTCCGTGGCCAGTGTCTATGGCAAGCGCTTGCAGTTGGCCGGTGGTCTGGTGATAGTTATCTCTCAGTCGGGACGCAGCCCGGATATTCTGGCCCAGGCCAAGATGGCCCGCGAAGCCGGTGCCTTTTGCGTGGCGCTGGTCAATGATGAAACCGCCCCCATTAAGGACATAGTCGATCTTGTATTGCCGCTGCGCGCCGGAGAGGAGCAGGCGGTGGCCGCCACCAAGAGCTATTTGGCTACCCTGTCGGCGCTGCTGCAACTGGCCGCAGCCTGGACCCAGAGCCCTGAGTTGGCCCGCGCCATAGATGAATTGCCCCAGGCGCTGCAGTCGGCTGTGGATGCAGAACCGCAACTGACTGCCGAATCTTTGCAGCACAGCAACAACCTGGTAGTGCTGGGACGAGGACTGGGTTATGCCATCAGTAAAGAGATAGCGCTCAAACTCAAGGAAGTCTGTTCTATCCATGCCGAGGCCTTCTCCAGCGCCGAATTTCTCCACGGCCCTGTGACCCTGGTGGAGAACCAGCTCAAAATAGTCGATGTCTGTGTGGCCGATGAATCCTATGCCAGCCATCTTGAGCAGATAGCCGAAGTCGGGCGCCGAGGCGCTGAGTTGGTTCACCTCAAGCAAACCGCCAATGAGGTTCATCCCAGAGTCGCGCCTCTGGCATTGCTGCAGCGTTTTTATATCGATGTGGCCGCTGTGGCCATAGCCAGAGGCATAGATCCGGATCAACCGGCCGGGCTTAAGAAAGTCACCCAAACCCTTTGATTAAAGTGGCCGACGTGCCTAAACGGGACAACGCAGTGGAGAGTAGAGAATGACGCAAACCTTTATCGCCGAGCGCTTGTTCGATGGCAGGCAATATCATCACAATCTGAGCTTTGCCGTGGAGAACGGCCATCTGCAGGCCTTGGGCTCTGCGGCAGGTTCAGATGCTATCCGCCTGCAAGGCTTGGTTGTCCCCGGGTTTATTGATGTGCAGGTCAATGGCGGTGGCGGCGCGCTGTTTAACGGCGAGCCTATACTCGAGTGTATCGCAACCATAGGCCGGGCCCACGCCAGGTTCGGCACCACAGGCTTTTTGCCGACCCTGATCACCGACAGGCTCGAAGTGATGAACCGCGCGGCCGATGCGGTGGCCGAGGCGATAGCCAGGCAAAGCACAGGGGTGTTGGGGATACATTTTGAGGGGCCGCACTTGTCTGTGCCGAAGAAAGGCGTGCATCCACAGCAATATATCCGCCGAATTTCCGATGCCGAGCTGGCATTGTTCAGCCGTCAGGACTTGGGGGTTCGCTTGGTGACCCTGGCGCCGGAAAATGTGGCGCCTGAGGTTATCAGTGCCTTGGTCGAGGCTGGTGTCCGTGTTTGTCTAGGTCACTCCAATGCCGACTATGATACCGTGCGTTCGGCCCTGGCGGCCGGTGCCAGCGGTTTTACTCACCTCTACAACGCCATGTCGCCCTTGGGCTCCAGAGCACCGGGTATGGTGGGCGCCGCTATAGAGGACGAGGCCAGTTGGTGTGGCCTTATTGTCGATGGTCACCATGTGCATCCGGCCGCAGCCAAGGTGGCCATCCGCGCCAAGGTCAAAGGCAAGATGCTCTTGGTGACGGACGCCATGCCACCCGTGGGATTGGATCAAGATGCCAGTTTTGAGCTCTTTGGCCAGCAGGTGCTACGCCAGGGCGACAGACTCAACGCCATCACAGGAGAGCTGGCCGGATGTGTGCTGGATATGAATACTGCAGTGCGAAACGCTGTCTCTCTGCTGGGGCTCAGTGTTGAAGAATCGATGCGGATGGCGAGCGAGTATCCGGCGGCATTTCTTGGGCTTGAGCAGCAGGGCCACTTGGCTGCGGGCAAACGTGCCGATTTTCTGGTGCTCGATAATGAACTCAAGGTGCAAAGCACCTATATCGGCGGTCAATTGGTTTACGCCGCCGAGGAAAGAGTGCGCTGAAATAAGCCGTTGCGCCCAGAATGCGATTAACCCTCTTCACATAAGCAGTGCAGCTTTTACCCGGATAAAGATAATAACAACAGGGAAGCCCTATGACTGAAAAGATAGCGGCGGCAACTGAGACCGCCAACAAGCCCAGGCTGATGTCGCTCGATGCGCTGCGGGGCTTTGACATGTTCTGGATCCTCGGCGGTGAAGCGCTGTTTGCCGCCCTCTTGCTGCTGACTACTTGGAGTGGCTGGCGTTGGTTCGATGGCCAGATGCACCACAGCAATTGGCATGGTTTTACCTTCTACGATCTTATCTTCCCGCTGTTTATCTTCCTCTCCGGCGTTGCCCTGGGTTTGTCTCCCAAGCGTCTGGACAAGTTGGCGTTTGCCGAGCGACTTCCAAAATATAAGCACGCAGTTAAGCGTTTGGCTTTACTGCTGTTTTTGGGCGTGCTCTACAATCACGGCTGGGGGACGGGCATGCCGGCGGCCCTGGATGAGATACGCTATGCCAGCGTCTTGGGGCGTATCGCCTTCGCCTGGTTTTTTGCCGCCATGCTGGTGTGGCACACAGGGCTCAGAACCCAGATCTATGTTGCAGTCGCTATCTTGCTGGGATACGCCATGGTGCAGCTGTGGCTGCCGGTCCCGGGTGGCAGTGCCGGGGACTTCAGCGCCGCCGGTTCCATCAACGCCTGGGTAGACAGTCATTTCCTGCCCGGGATCAGCTACCAACATAAGCCTTATGATCCGGAAGGCCTGTTATCGACCCTTCCCGCAGTGGTCAATGCTTTGGCCGGTGTGTTTGTGGGCCGCTTTTTGCAGCAGCAAAGTTTTTCAGCCTGGGGCAGGGTAGGTTTGCTGTGTCTGGCCGGGCTTGTTTGTTTGGGGCTTGGCTGGCTGCTTAATCCTCTGATCCCGGTTAATAAAGATCTTTGGACCAGCAGTTTTGTGCTGGTGAGCAGCGGCTGGAGCCTGTTGCTGCTGGCACTGTTTTACGCCGTTATCGATGTGCTTGGGCTGCGTTGGTTGGGTTTCCCCTTTGTGGTGATTGGTTGCAACGCCATCATCATCTATCTCGCTTCCAGTCTGGTTCAGTGGCGCTATAGCAGCGAAAGTCTGCTTGGCGGTTTTATCAATAGCGCCCCCGAGAACTGGCAGCCATTGCTTGGTGTATTGGCCATGCTCGGGGTGCAATGGTTGCTGCTCTGGTGGATGTATCGCAGGCAGTTGTTTATTCGGGTTTAGCTTGCCTAAGTGAGGTGAACAAGCGGCCATCTGCCTGGTTTAAAATTAATGACAGCGTTGTCTTTTTTGTTATTATGACGTAACTTTATTGAAACAAAGCCGTGTATAAAGCTGCCGCGGCATCAAGGTTTCAAGGGTTAAACACCACTCAAGATGGATGGGGCGCCGATAAATTTGGTTGCCAAACAATAAATTACTATAAGAAGCAGGTTTATGAACATGACAGTTGCTACCCCGGCTGACGCAGCCTCAAGAAGCAGTTTTCTGCCTATGACTATCGTAGGTGCGCTGTTTTTCATCTTTGGATTTGTGACCTGGTTGAATGGTTCATTGATCCCTTTTCTACAAATCATCTGTGAGCTCAATGAGTTTCAGGCACTGTTTGTCACCTTTGCCTTCTACATCGCTTATACCGTGATGGCGCTGCCCATGTCGTCTATCCTGCGCCGTACCGGCTATCGCAATGGCATGGCGGTGGGGCTGGGGATCATGGCAGTCGGCTCTGTGCTGTTTATTCCCGCCGCCTTCAGCGCCAACTTTTTAATGTTTCTGCTGGCGCTTTTCGTACTGGGAACCGGCTTGACCATTTTGCAGACGGCGTCCAACCCCTACGTGGTGCATATTGGTCCGAAGGAGAGCGCCGCCATGCGGATCTCCATCATGGGGCTGATTAACAAGGGTGCCGGGGTGATAGTGCCTATTCTTTTTACCGCTTTGGTATTGGCTGATCTGGAAGGGTTCACCGCCGGGCATCTGGCTGCCATGGCCCCGGCCGAGCGAGAAGCCCAAATAAGCGAACTGTCTGCGCGTCTGGTGATGCCCTATATCTATATGACGCTGGCGCTTGTGGTACTGATCGCACTGGTGAAGTTTTCTGCTTTGCCGGAAATCGCCTTCGAGGGGGAAGAGGAAGAGCACGCCGACAAGAGCGGTATAGTGCATTTTCCTCAGGTGATCCTGGGCGCCATAGCCATCTTTGCCTATGTGGGGGTTGAAGTGATTGCCGGTGATACCATAGGTCTCTATGGTGCCAGCCTCGAGGTCAACAATTTCGCATCCCTGACCTCCTACACCATGGTGTTTATGGTTATCGGCTACCTTTTGGGGGTTAGTTGTATTCCACGTTTTATCAGCCAGGAAAAGGCTTTACTCGCCTCGGCCTTGGCGGGTATTGCTTGCATCTTTGGCATCATCTTCTCATCGGCCGAGAGCCATGCTATCTCGTCGCTGCTGTGGGGGTGGAGCGGTATTCCAACTATTCCGGATACAGTCACCTTCGTCGCCATGATGGGCCTGGCTCACGCTCTGGTTTGGCCCTCTGTGTGGCCGCTGGCGCTGGAAGGGCTGGGCAAGTACACGGCCCAGGGCTCGGCGCTGCTGATCATGGGTATTTCAGGTGGCGCCATACTGCCGCTGATATTCGGCAAGATCGCCCACTTCAGCGACAATGTGCAGTTGGGTTACTGGATAGGCTTGCCCTGTTATCTGTTTATTCTCTTCTATGCGCTGAAAGGCCATAAGATGCGCAGTTGGTAAACAGGGGAATTCCGGGCATAAAGAAGCCACCTGCTAAACAGGTGGCTTCTTGCTTATCAAGGTATCTCTTGTATTCTTCTGTAACTCTGGCTCTTGCAACAAATAGAATAGATAAAGAAACCAGTTAACCTTTCCGTGCCGAGCTTGGCAGGTAATCAATTCCAACTTGGATTAGTCGTACGCTTGTGGCTATGAGCCATTGGTTCCTTGATTGAGCCGTTATCGCTGACATAGATATCAAATGCCGTAGAAGTAGTTACCCAGTAGCAACGTCAGAGCATAGCCCACCGAGTAGCACAGCAGCAGCGCTGGTACATACTTGAGGTAGGAGACAAAAGTCAGCTCTTTGACCTTGCTCATGGCGATGATCCCGGCCGCCGAACCTATTACCAGCAGAGAGCCACCAACACCTACTGCGTAGGTCAGGCCGAGCCACTCTGGTGTGGTCAGTTGCGGTGCGGCTTTCAAAAGTGCCGCGGTCAGTGGCACGTTATCCAATACCGCCGAGCCCATACCTGTGACAAAGTTGGAAATGTTGGGGTCGTGACGGGCGTAGACCTGGGCCAGCAGATCCAGCGTGCCTATCTCTTTGAGCATACCCACCAACAAGAGGATCCCGAGGAAGAACAGCAAGGTGTCGTATTCCACTTGGCGGATATACTCGAGGATCTGCAGCTCTTCTTTGTCGTTACGGGCTGTGTGGCCCACCAGGAACATGATTGACAACCCGGTGAGGAAAGTCAGCACGGGGGGAATGGCAAACAGAATATTCAGTGCCATGGTCATCAATATGGTGGTGAAGAAGATGATGGCGATCAGCACATCCACTGTCTCGTAACTTTGACGAATAGGTGTGGTGGACACCTCGCCCTTGGCATTGAGGGAGAAGAGTATTGCCAGCAACATCACGCTGAACGCCGCCGGCAGCACCAACATCAACAGCTCTGACATATGCACATGGCCGCCGAGGAAGATCATCAGGGTGGTGACGTCACCCGTTATCAGGGAAACCCCTCCTGAGTTGACGGCAAAGATAATCAATACCGCCATCCGGCGACGCATCTGTTTGTCGAGTTTGAAGGTGGTCAGCAGTCCCAGAGAAACCAAGGTAGCGGTGACGTTGTCACAGATGGCCGACAATACCAGGGAAAACAGGGCGACTTGCAGCATCAGCATCCGGGTGCTCACCCGTTGCGGAAACAGCTTCTGCACTAAAATTTGGATCATGCCCTTGGCGTTGAGGTAGGCCACAAAGGTCATGGTCGACATCAAAAACAGCCAGAGCGTCGCGATTTCCAGCAGGTTTTCATTGAGTTGATGCTCTATTAGTTTTTCATGGCCGGGGTCGCCGGCAGACATGAACAGAGCTATCCAGGAGATACAACCGAAAAACAGAGTCGTTTTGGCTTTGTTGAGGTGAGTCACCTCTTCAAAAATGATACTCAGCAGTGCCAACACCGCCAGTATGATAAGAAAGGTATAGAGCATAAATGCAATTCCAACTGCTGATTTTATGTTCGTCTGCCCTGGGGGATGTGGGCAGTTTTGGTGTCGGCCATCAAGGTTCAATTAATCAAGCTGTGATAGCGCGTGCGGATCAGACCACACTGACATAGATAACGCAACTGTTAACTGGAACACATTTTCTTAGACTTTGTGATAAGCGTCTGCTGGCTTTCGGGGAAATCCAGTGATTTGGTCTGTTTGTTTTTTGTATTTTGGTGTTTTGTACTGATTGGGTTTGTTTGGCAGCGAAACGCGACAGTCGACTCGCGAGCCGGTGGCAAGTTGGCGTGACAGCCATGGTGCAGCCTCAATTGGCTTGTGAGCATGGCGTTGGGTGGAAATTTGCAGAAGGGGAATTGAGCAACCAGAATTCGAGCTGGACGCCAGAGAAATCTACCCGGCGGGAGTGGGCATAAGTGGGCATAAAAAACGAGGCCGTATAGGCCCCGTTTTCAATCCATCTGCGGATTACTTCATGCGTGCCAAGACACGATCGGCTGCATCCAGAGTCGCTTGCAGCTCTTGCTCGCCGTGAGCCATGGACAGGAAGCCTGCTTCAAAGGCGCTTGGTGCCAGGTAAATACCTTCGTCCAGCATACCGTGATAGAAGGCGCGGAACTGCTCCATGTTGCACTTGGTGACCTGCTCAAAGCCGGTGATCTTCTCTTCATCGGTAAAGAAGAAACCAAACATGCCGCCAACATAGTTGATGGCCATGGGGATACCATGCTTGTCGGCCGCGGCCTTGAAGCCTTCGGCGATACGCTTGGTCTTGGCTGCCAGTTCCTCATAGAGGCCAGGCTCTGACAGGGCTTCCAGCTGAGCCAGACCAGCAGTCATGGCGATAGGGTTACCCGAAAGTGTGCCGGCCTGGTACACAGGGCCGGTCGGGGCAATATACTGCATGACTTCTTTCTTGCCACCGAAGGCACCAACCGGCATACCGCCGCCGATAACCTTACCCAGAGTGGTCAGATCCGGTGTCACGCCATAGTGGCCTTGGGCACCGCTCTTGGAGACGCGGAAGCCTGTCATCACTTCGTCGATGATCAGCAGGGCGCCGAACTGATCGCATAGCTCACGCAGTCCTTCAAGGAAACCTGCAACCGGCGGGATACAGTTCATGTTGCCGGCAACCGGCTCAAGTATGATACAGGCGATATCCTGCGGATGCTGGCTGAACAGCTCTTTGACTGAGTCCAGATCGTTATAGACAGCGGTCAGGGTATGCTTGGCGAAGTCAGCTGGGATCCCAGGGGAGCTGGGCTGACCCAGAGTCAGGGCGCCGGAACCGGCCTTAACCAGCAGACAGTCGGCATGGCCGTGGTAGCAGCCTTCGAACTTGAGGATCTTGTCTCTGTTGGTGTAACCACGAGCCAGGCGTATGGCGCTCATGGTGGCTTCTGTGCCAGAGCTCACCATGCGTACCTGTTCAATGGAAGGCACCATCTCAATGACTTTTTCTGCCATCTGCACTTCCAGCTCGGTAGGTGCGCCGAAAGACAGACCGTTCTCCACCGCCTTGAGAACCGCTTCGCGGATCTTGGGATGGTTGTGACCCAGGATCATAGGCCCCCAGGAACCGACATAGTCGATATAGGCTTTGCCGTCGGCATCATAGATATAGGCACCGTCGGCCTTTTCGATGAAGCGGGGAGAGCCGCCTACACCATTGAAGGCACGTACTGGCGAGTTCACACCGCCGGGGATGGTTTTCTTGGCCTGTTCAAACAGGTCTTCAGAACGGGTCATGTTTAATCCTTAAAGTCAGTGGCCGCTCTTTAGCGATCGGCCTTGCGTGAATACCAGTTAACCGGACACTCGTATTTTTCCAACTGATTGTCCACCCCGAGTGTCAGGGCAAACAGTGCCATGCGGATCAACAAGCCATTGTCGGCCTGACGGAAGATAGCCAGGTTGGGATGGTTGTTAAGATCATTGTCCAGCTCATTGGCCTGCAGCCTGGAGTCCCGAGGCAATGGATGCATGATCACTGTGTTGGACTTACAATTTTTGGTGTATATGGCGCTGTTCAAACGGAACTTGCCACGATACTTATCTGCTTCCTCCTGCGAGGGGAAGCGCTCTTCCTGAATGCGCGTCAGATAGAGTATATCAGCCTGATCTAAATTGCCTTCCAGTTGGTCTGTTATTGTGATCTTATGCCCGGCATTTTCAATGTCGGCGATCACATAGTCAGGCATTGCCAGCTCGGCAGGGGAGATCAGGGTGAAGCTGATGTTCTTGTACATGCACAGTAGACGCGACAGCGAGTGCACAGTGCGGCCGTATTTGAGATCGCCCACCATGGCGATATGCATACCGTCTATGCCTAAGCCTTTGCTGTGCAGCTCTTTCTGTATGGTGAACAGATCCAGCAGTGCCTGGGTTGGATGCTCGTTGGCACCATCGCCGCCGTTAATCACAGGCACCCGGCTGCCTTCGGCAAATTCGCGTACCGAGTAGGACTCGGGGTGGCGCATGGCTATTACGTCCGAGTAGCTGGACAACACCCTGGCGGTATCGTAGAGGGACTCCCCCTTGGACAGCGACGAGGAGGCCATACCGACCGTTTCAGCGACCCGACCGCCAAGCAGGTTGAAGGCGCAGCCGAAGCTGACCCGGGTGCGGGTGCTGGGTTCAAAAAACAGATTGCCGAGAATAGCACCATCCAGCACCTTGGTACGCTTCTCGCGCAGTGCGTATGGGGTCATCTTTTGGGCTACTGAGAAAATGGTTTGAATGGCGTCCAGATCTAACTGGTTTACAGAGAGGATATGTGATCCCTGGAAATGGTTCATCAGCCTTGGTTTCCAATGCAGTTGGGTGTTGACACTGAGGTCTGGACCCATGGGTTATGTAGGGTTTGGCTGAGGCGCAACTATAACAGAAGGCGGCGGTCATGAAAATGACTGATGACTGAAATTACACTTCTCCGGCACGGATTTCCTGCTGCAGGTTAGACCAACTGATCACTCCGACGATATTCTCCGGGTTATCCTGATAGATATAGACTTCACCGGCGCGTTTCGGCGCCAGTATTTCATATACCTCGTTGAGGGTGGCCGAGTCGGGTAGCCCCTGGATCCTGTGTTGGGTCAGGCTGGTGTCAGTGTCAAACGAAGGCATCTGCAACTCCAGCATGGCAATCTGGCCTTCGGCATCTCTGGCAAGCACAGGCCTGCCCTGGGCGCGTTTCATTACTTCCAGCAGCAGCTCATCATTGTTGTTGACTATCACTATGCGCCTGTCCATCAGGGCGCGTACTCCGAGTTTCTGTAACCCCAGGTTAACCGGGGCCACTTTATAACCCAGGCCCATGATATCCAACTGACGAAAGAATATGGATTTGGCATTCAGCCCCTGATAGGCGATGAGGTAGGCGGGCACGGCCACTATCATTCCGGGCAGTATGATGGAGGCATCATTGGTCATCTCCAGCAGTGCCACCAGGGCGGCGAGCGGTGCACTGAGGCAAACCCCCATCATGGCGGTCATGCCGATGACGGTATAGAGCCCTGCATAGGGGGCCACCGAGGGAAACAGCAGCGCCGTCGCCTGAGCCAGAATGGCGCCGCCCAAGGCGCCTATACCGTAGAGTGGGCCTATGATCCCACCCGGGATCCCAAGGCCGATAGCGGCAATGGTTGCGATAATCTTGGCCAGCAATACCGCCAGCAAAAACCAGATGGCCGGATTGTCGCTGACCGCAAGTCCTATGGCCATTTCACCGCTGCCCAATGCCTGAGGCAGCACCAGGCCTATCAAAGTGGTGATAACACCCGCCAGTAACAGGCGGATAATCAAGGGCCAGTGTTGACCGCGCTCGGTCACCTGAATAAGGCTGTGATTGAATAAGGCCGCGGCGACCCCCAGCACTATACCGCCGAGTGCCAGCAGCGGGTACTGATCCAGTGGAATATGGCTGACCTTGATGGCATCAAACTCGTGGATATTACCGAACACCACCTGGCTGGATACGGCGCCGCAGATGGCCGACAGCATGATGGGGAAGAAGTACTGTACCTTGTATTCCCTGAGCACCACTTCGAGGACAAATACCACGGCGGCCAAGGGCGCGTTAAAGGTGGCGGCTATTCCGGCGGCTATGCCGCTGGCGCACATGATGCGTACACTGTTGTCCGGCAGCTTGAATTTTTCCGCCAATACCGAGGCGGTGACCGCCCCCAGATGAATTGCCGGGCCTTCACGACCGACCGAGAAGTTGCTCGCCAGTGCAAACAGCGCCTGAAAAAACTGCCCCGGTGCCGACTGCAGCGGAATTTTGCCGTAATGCAGTTTCACCCTGTGCAGCACATAGGCTATGCCCATCCGCTTGTAGCGTTTGGAGCCGAATTTGGCGACAATCCAGATCAAAAAAGCCCCAAAAAGTGGTAACAGGACTCGCCAGTCACCGATTGAGCCCGTAAAATCCCATTCTTGTGTTTGGGTAAAATGATTGGCCCATTGCAGCAGCAGGCGAAATAGTATGATGACAGCCGAGGCCATCAGCGCAAACAACAGGGCCAGCAGACACAGTTGAATACTGATCCTCGTTTGGGACAGCTTGTCTCTCATCTGGTGGCGCAGATACTTTCGCGCCTCAAGTTTGAACTTTCTGAATCTTGTCTGCACTACTGCTTTCCGAAGCCTGATGTGAAATCTTAGTACCCAAGATGGAAATTTTTATATAAGGGGCTGTTAGTTAATGGCAAATTATCATCGCTGGCTCGATCGCCTGCAAGTGATGGAGCGAAATATTCGCCCATCCAGTCTGTATTTGTTGCTCTTGGTCATGGTGGCCTTTCTGACCGGACTGCTCAGCTATCACTTTTTTATTCCGCCTGCTGAAGTCAAATTTCAACGAAACGATGGCAAGAGTCAGAGATTGCAGATCGAGTTACAGGAGCAGGCGCAGCAGTTGGCGAGCCGCAATTTGGAGCTGAGCCTGGCTAAAGAAGCCAATGAGGAGATGCAGCAGCTGTTCAACAAACAGCATAAAAAGCAGCAGGAGCTTGAGCGTGAGTTGGCCTTTTACCGCAGCATCATGGCGCCAGAGCATAATGCCGAAGGGGTGGCTATTCATGGTTTGGAATTGATGCCTCTAGCCACAGCTGGACAGTTTCGCCTCAAATTGGTGCTGACCCAGTTGCAAAAGCGTAAGCAGGCGCTCAAGGGAAGAAGTGAGATACTTCTCATTGGCATGCAAGAGGGCAAGCAAGTCGAACTGAATTTAGCTAAACTGGTGGACACCAAGTTGGCATTTAACTTCAAGTACTTTCAGGTACTGGAAGCGGAATTTACCCTGCCTGAAGGGTTTGAATTACAGCAGATGAAAGCCAAGGTCGTTGTGCCTGCGAGTCGCTGGAGCAAAGGCGCCGAAACCGAGCAAAGTTTCAGCTTGCCTGAGTTGCTTGAGGGCGAAAAAGATCCCGGCATAATACTTGAACAAAATAGTCAGGTAACAGATAATCTGCCACAGCAAACAGATGTAAGAGGTAGTAATGACTGAACAAGCTGAATCAGCTATGCCCATCCAGTTTACCGATGCGGCGGCAACCAAGGTCAAGGCCTTGCTGGAAGAAGAACAGAACAGTGCGCTGAAGCTGCGGGTCTATGTCACGGGCGGCGGCTGCTCAGGTTTTCAGTATGGCTTCACCTTTGATGAAAAAGTAAATGAAGGCGATTTCACTGTGGAAAAACAGGGAGTACAGCTGGTGGTCGACCCCATGAGTCTGCAATACCTAGTTGGCGGTGAAGTGGATTACACCTCAGGGCTGGAAGGTTCGCGTTTCTTCGTCAAAAACCCAAACGCCACCACCACCTGTGGCTGTGGGGCCAGCTTCTCGGTATAACCGAGAAGCAAAGCAGCAAAAAGCCGTCCACTGGGACGGCTTTTTTGTGGGCGCAAGGCCGGTTACTGCATCAGGTTGAAGTTCATCTTACGCTTGAAGAAGGCTTTGACCTTAGGGGTAAAGGCTATCCATACCTGCAGCATGCAAAAGCCTATCAGAAAGCTGAAAATGGCCCAGTCCGGCACCTTGAGCTCAAACCCTGTGATCTTGAGTGAGTTAGGCCCAGTAGCTACACTGTCGCCCTGATCCAGAATATAGGGCAAGAAACTCACCAGCGCGAGCTGCACCAAGGTATAGAGTCGCAGTGCCCATAAGCCGGCTTGATGGCGCGCTAATACCGCCAACACCATGATCAGCGTCAGCAGACAAAAGATAACGCCTTGACCGGCAATCAGACCACTGACCGCGGCTGCAATATAAAGTAGCATCAGCAGCAGTAGGCGTTTGGGAATGGCGTAGCTTTCTGTGGCGGTTTGGCTCATCTCGCGGCGCTCCTTGTGCGCTATTGAATTATGTTCTATTGAATCATGCTCCATCGACTCAGTGACGCGTTTTGGGCGCCAGTCGCTGCTCCAGCTCATGTGGCGGGATCACTACGCCAAGATCTTCCAGCATTGGGAAGACGGCAACATAGAGCTCGTCATCTTCCATACCGGGCACCCAGCGCTCCAGCCATTCGGCCAGGCCGATGGATAGCGGCCGACAATCCTGCCAATCATCCTCGGCCCACAGAGAAGCCGTCTCTTCACTGGGCCAAACCGGAATACAGTCTTCATCGTCCGTGGTCAGCATCACGCAGCCGTCATTGTCCTGTAATACCCACAACTCTTTGTGCTCTTTGACCTGCTCTACCAGGAAATCGTAGCGGCCTTCTGGAGTCATACCGGCGAACTGGGCCTGGATTTGTTTCTTGCTCATGGTGACATCTCATCTCGGTGGCCAGGGCACTGCGCCCGGCCAAAATTGACGGCATGTTAACACCGCTTGCAGGCAAGAAAAAGCGCCCCGCAGGGCGCAATGGCTAATTCCTGTTTTTCGGCTTTGCCTGGTTGAAGCCAATCTGCTCTCAGGCGGCGGGGAAACGGGCACCGAGCACGGCTTCGCGGCTGGCGCCGGTTACCGCCGGCAGGTTCGCCGGTAAGCCTTGATAGTGGCGCAGCGCCAGCCAGGCAAACGCTATACCTTCCACCCACTTGGGATCAATACCCAAAGCTGAGGTAGTGGCTATGCTGTGGTTGGGTAACTGGGCCCCGAGGCGTTTCATCAATACGCCATTGAGCGCGCCGCCACCACAGACATAGATTTCGCCATCCGGGCTCAGCTTGGCTATGTCTCTGGCAATGCTGTGACAGGTGAGATCCAAGAGTGTCGATTGAATATCTTCTTCCGGTAGATGGCTGAACAGCGCCAGTTGTTGATCCAACCAGGCGTTGTTGAATAGCTCTCTGCCCGTGCTCTTGGGATAATCCAGCGAGAAATAGGGGTGTGATAACAACTGCGCCAGAAACTCCGCCGAACTGTTGCCGCTTTCGGCCCACTGGCCATCTTCATCAAACGGCAGTTGTCTTATCTGCTGGCTCCAGGCGTCTATCAGGGTGTTTCCCGGGCCGGTATCAAAGCCAAGGATCTCCCGGTTATCGGCGGGCAGGAAAGTGATGTTGGCGATACCGCCGATATTGAGAATGAAGCGATTTATACCTGGGCGTGAGAATATCTGCTGGTGGAATGCCGGCACCAAGGGAGCACCCTGGCCACCGAGGGCGACATCCTTGCGGCGAAAGTCGGCGATAACATCTATACCGGTTTCGGCGGCGATAGTATTGGGGTCGCCAATCTGCAAGGTAAAGCCTACTTCCAGGTTGGGCATATGGCGTACTGTCTGGCCGTGACTGCCGATAGCACAGACCTGCTCTTTACTCACCCCAGTCTTGGCCAGCAGTTGCTTGACCGCGGCTGCAAACACCTTGCCCACAGTGCGATCCAGCCGCCCCAAACGGTTGATTTCATCCGTATCCGGTTGGCACAGACGCTGCAAGCCCTTGAACAGATGAGTGGGCAGCGGCTCTGTATGTTGGCCAAGCAACTTGGGTTGATCCTTGCTAAAGTCCACCAATACGGCATCAACGCCGTCCATGCTGGTGCCGGACATCAGCCCAATAAAGTATCCTGAATTCATCTATGCTGTCCCTGTTATTGCATCGCAACCTGAACTTGTTTGTTGCGCAGCAGAGTGGCCATCAATTGGCTACTGAGTTGTTGGAAGGCGACACGTTCGCGCTTGGCTATCGCTTCGGCCTTGGGGAGATCCACAGTGCGCGGGTTTCTGTGTACACCGTTGACGATAAACTCATAGTGCAAATGTGCGCCTGTTACCCTTCCTGTGCGGCCAAGAGTACCTATGATCTGTCCCTGTTTGACGCTTTCACCTTGTTTAACCTTACGTTTGTTGAGGTGTAAGTATTTGGTGGTATAGGTTTCGTTGTGTTTGATAAACACATAGTTGCCGTTGTATTGGTTGTAACCTGCCTTGATGACCCGGCCGCTGCCGGCCGCTTTGATGGGAGTGCCTATAGCGGCAACATAATCTACCCCACGGTGAGCCTTCACCTGACCAGTAACAGGGTGCAGGCGGCGGGGGTTGAAGTTGGAGCTCACGTACTTGAAGTCAACCGGAGAGCGCAGGAATGCTTTGCGCATGCTGCGGCCTTCCTCAGAATAGTAGTTGCCATCCTTGTACCTTACCGCGGTGTAACGCTCGCCCTGGTTGATAAATTCGGCGGCCAATATGTTGCCGTTACGCAGAAACTCACCATCGGCATATTCTTCTTCGTACATGAGGGCAAAGCTGTCGCCTTCGCGGATATCCAGGGCAAAGTCGACGTCCCAGCCGAATATGGTGGCCAACTGCATAATCTGCGCTGGTGTCAGTCCGGCTTCGACACCGGCATTCCAGAAGTTGCTCTTGATGCTGGCGCGGGCAAACTTATCCCGGGTCTCAACGGTTTTTACTGCCAGTTCTTCTTCGTAACCTTTGCCCTGTTTGCGGACTATCAGAGTTGAGATGGCATCAAGGCGGTATCTGAGCTCTTGCAATTCGCCATCGGCGTTTTTACCTATGGCGACTTCGTCACCAGGCATGATTTTCAACAGGTTTTTTTTCGCCAGCGGCAGCTGGGTAATGTCGTGAACTTCTCTGGCAGTAAGTGAGGCGCGACTGAAGAGCGCCGCCAGGGTATCGCCACTCTTTATCTCGAAATGTTCCAGCTCGGCTATCGCCGGGCTGGTTTGCTCCTGAACTGTCAGAGCGGCTTTAGCCTGTTGATTGAGTTTCTCTGTCAACGCCTCGGCGGCGGCTTCTGATTCGGGATCTTGCCCGCTTTCAACCACTTGCTGGGCCGTAGGTGAAGTGGGGGTACGAAAGGCCAGAGGCACTTGGTAACGAACATGAGTTTCCGGAACGGCGCTGTTTTTCGATGCCTCGGCTTCGTCAGAGGGCAGCAACAGGGTTATCAGGGTTATGGTAGTAAAAATACTAAGCAGGATTTGATGCTTTCTGGGCAGCAGTTTGAAGAGAGTTATAAGCTTTGCCATCGACCCGGATACCAATTTCTTAATTCTTGGGCATATTGCCTTAGTGTACACACTTTCATTTAGGCTGGCTAACAAGTAACATAAGTCTCTTTGAATTTGAAGAGCCTAGGGAGTTGTTGGCGAGATGGCTGATTTAGCACAAATAATGGCGGAAATTAAACGTGGTACCGACGAAGTTTTGCTCGAAGCAGATCTGCTTGAGAAGCTGAAAGAAGGTCGGCCACTTAAAATCAAGTTGGGTGCTGATCCGACTGCGCCGGACATTCACCTAGGCCATACCGTTATTCTTAACAAACTCAGACTGTTCCAAGACCTGGGACACGAGGTTATCTTCCTTATCGGTGACTTTACCGGTATGGTCGGTGACCCGAGTGGCAAGAACAGCACTCGCCCACCTCTGACCCGTGAGCAGGTATTGGCCAACGCCGAAACCTACAAGGAGCAGGTATTTAAAATTCTGGATCCGGCCAAGACCCGGATTGAGTTCAATTCCAGCTGGCTGGAAGATCTCGGTGCCGCCGGTATGATCCGCCTGGCCTCCCGCCAGACTGTGGCCCGTATGATGGAGCGTGATGACTTCAAGAAGCGCTTTGCCTCGGGTCAATCGATTGCTATCCATGAGTTCATGTACCCTTTGCTGCAGGGCTATGACTCAGTGGCGCTGAATGCCGATGTCGAGCTGGGCGGTACAGATCAGAAGTTCAACTTGCTGATGGGCCGTGAGCTGCAGAAATCCGAAGGCATGAAGCCACAGGTGGTGATTATGATGCCGTTGCTGGAAGGGTTGGACGGCGTGAAGAAGATGTCCAAGTCCGCCGGTAACTACATAGGTATCAGTGAAGCTCCGGATGAGATGTTCGGTAAGATAATGTCCATCTCCGATGAGCTGATGTGGCGTTATTTGGAGCTGCTGTCTTTCCGTCCACTGACTGAAATTGAGCAGTTTAAGGCTGATGTTGAAGCCGGTGCCAACCCCAGGGATATCAAGATAGCCCTGGCGAAAGAGATTATTGGCCGTTTCCACAGTGAAGAAGCTGCCGAGGCCGCCCATCAAGCCTTTATCAATCGTTTCCAAAAGGGGGCCATGCCGGACGATATTCCCGAGCTGACTCTGGAAGCCGGTGAAGGCTTGGCGATTGCCAATCTGCTGAAAGAAGCCGGTTTGGTTGGTTCCACTTCCGATGCCATGCGGATGATAAAGCAAGGTGCGGTGAAGATGGATGGTGATAAGCTTGAAGACAGCAAGCTGGTACTGAACGCCGGCACTTGCGCGGTATTCCAGGTTGGCAAGCGTAAGTTTGCCAAGGTAACACTGGCCTGAACTCAAGGTACCTAAATTCCAAGGGACCGAAATCTAAGCATTTGTTTGAGTGTGTAAAATACCAAACCCGGCATTGCCGGGTTTTTTCTTACCTGTATCAGGCTCAGTGGTCGTGAGGCGGGCTACAGTTGTCGGTACCAAAGTAGACCTTGTTCTGGCAGCGCCAACTGAGCACGGCTTTTTCCACTGACCAGTCTCCGGCATTGTTATCGAGCGCCAGAATAAGCAGCATCTGCGGATGCCCTTCCTGGGTGCTGACATTATAGGTTAAGGTCTTGCCGTGAGAGTGGCTGATGCGTATAAACTTAAAGGCTGAGCCAGAATAGTGACGACTGATCCCTTCAGGATTGTTACTCCAGGAAGCTTGTTGATGTTGCGCTTGCAACAGCTTTTGATTGAAACGGTTTATAGGTTGTGCGGCGTAGGAAACCACCAGAGGTGGTTCAAACTTTTCTTCGGCATTGAATGCTGCCTGGGCCTGAGTCATTAGAGGGAAACACAGGGGCAGGGCAGCCAGTACGGATAAGCGACTCATCTTTACCTCTCGGATCAGAGTGAACCCTGATCTCGCTGTTGGCACTCAGAGGAATTGGACAGTAAAAAACAGGCCGGGTTCCCGGCGAGCTGGATTACTGAGCCGAGAGTTGATCCACCATGGTCTGATAGTCCATCAGATCCATATGTTCTTTTACCCTGTGGTTGAGGGTATCCAGCTTTAGCGTGGTTACTCCGGGGATGGCGATATCAATGATTTTCCCGGGCTTGCCAAACTGTTCTCCCGGACCCTTATAGTGGTAGTTGCCTATCATCACCACCAGAGAGCCTGAGTTGAACATGTGCTCTATGTTGAATCGATACTCGAGTACGCCGCGGTGTGCCCGCTCCAGAAACTCTATAATATGCCTGCCGCCCGTGTATTTGCGGTTTGCTGTACGGTCGTTGAAGACGCTGTCACGATTGTAAAAGGTCGCCAGCTCATCATAGTCGTGAGTGGTCAGAGCATGGATATAGCGTACGGCCATCTGCTGTTCCGGCGGCATATCGCCGCTGTTGGCCAGCAGTGGTGGGCTTAACAATGCCAGGATCAACACCAAATAACGCACAATCAATCTCTCTTGGTCTTTAGGTCAAACGCGGGTAACGACAGGTGCCAACGTATGGCGGCCAGGCGAATTATCAAAGCCGTGAAAAAAGCCAGCATCAGCGCCGCCTCGGCTTCGAATTTTAACTGCAGGCTGCAGGTGTACACCAGACCGCCCAGAATAGATGCTGTGGCGTAGATTTCGGTACGCAACACCATGGGGATCCGGCGGCAAAGCAGATCCCGAATAATGCCTCCTCCCACTCCTGTGATCAAGCCCATGACTACGGCTATCAGGGCGCCGTATTCCATTGTCAGAGCCTTTTGGGTACCGATAACGGTAAAGAGCGCCAGGCCGACGGCATCGGCTATGGCCAGGCTAGATGGGGGCAAACGCCAGGGGCGGCGTACCAGAATCAAGGTCAGTACCACGGTCAGTAGTATCACGTAGAGATAGTTGTGGTCATGAAGCCAGAATACCGGAGCGCCCAGAATGGTGTCTCTTAGGGTGCCGCCGCCGATGGCAGTGACCGCTGCCAGTACCAAAACGCCGAATGGATCCATCCGGTGCCGGCCTGCTGCCAGAGCGCCGGAAAGGGCGAATACGGCAGTGCCGAACAGATCCAGGCTATAGACCCACAATGTCATTAACCCATCTCTTTGAGATGAATGTTGAGGGCATCGACCGAGATACGGATTTCAATCACCGACAGGATTAAGGAATACAGCAATAACAGCAAACTGGCGCCGAAAATCATCGAGCCTGTAGTGTTAAAGCCAAGATAGATAAAAATCATACACAGTACACACAGGGCGAAGCTGGTGACACCGGCCTCCTGCATGCGGCGGATGATAACGATGCGGCGGCGCAGGTTTTTCAGCTGTTCGGCGGCAACAGGTTTATCGCCGCCACTCAAGGTGCGAATTAGCGCGGCTAGTGAGAAAAACCTATTGGTATAAGCCAGTAGCAGCAGGGAAATGGCCGGAAACAGCAATGCCGGGGTCGTCAAAGAGATATGCATATTGTCCAGCACGGCGGTCTTCTCAGTGTCAAGCGGGGAATGAAGGCATTATAAGGAGAAATTGAATAATTTAAAGCGTTTGTGAATAACGTAACAAAACCCAAATCAGAGGTAACAAGATCACAAAAGCAAACCAGATGGTGAAGGTGCGAAAGGTCAGTGAAATCGCCTTGGGTATGGTCTTGTGATCAGCTATTGGCCCCGGGCCAATTTTCTCCACCTGTACCTTGATGCCGGAATATTTTTGCGGCCCGCCAAGCTCTGTCATCAGTACAAATGCCGCCATGGTTGCCACCTGGAAATTAAAGCCGATAGGAAAGCGGCTATGGGGTGTTTGCCAAAGCAGTTTTAATGCCTGGGGACCGCCCTGAATCGCCAGGGTGAAGCGCCACAGTTGCGCCGGAATATAAAGTAGCACTTGATTGACCAGAAACACGGGCCGACCGAAGAGGCGGTATTGTGGATCCAGACACCACCAGCTTTGCTCCAACTGCTTTAACATTCTTACCAGCAGTACCATGGGTGCGCCGGCGAGGCAGAAGAAAAACACCACGGTAACAGTGCCGTGGATGGGAGTGGTTACCAGCTTTTCTATAGTAGCCTTGGCTATACCTGCCTCGGACAGTTCGGCCGTATCGCGGGCGACCCAGGGGGCGAGCAGCTCTCTGGCGGCAGCTTTATCTCCCCGCTTGAGGGCTTGGTATATCTCTTCGGCTTCCTGAATAAAACAGGCGTCGTTGAGACACAGATAGAGGATCAAAAACTCAAAGAACCAGGGGAATGCAGCCAGTTCCAGCAGAAAGGTGATGATTAACCAAAATGGCAGTACCAGCAGTAAAATGGCCAGTGAACCGGCAATCAGCTGCTGCTTTTCGTCTCTGTCGCCCCGTTTGACCTTGGCGGCCAGTGACCTGGCAAGATGGCTCAACCAGGCCAGAGGTTGAAAAGCCTGGGGCAGCGGCGCCAAACGTGCCAGTAACAAGGAAAAAAACAGCACCAGAAACCCCTGTATGAGGGGGCCATCTAAGGCCAGCAGCTGCTCGCAAAAGGGCAGACTCATGGGCTCTGGTGCTCCTTAAATTAAAGGTGATGCAGCATGCCTATGACCATCAGGGCTGAGTGGTGCCCCGCCTTGACCAGATAGGCATCAAAGTCGACCGGAGAGTCGTTGTTGGCATTATCGGACAGAGAGCGGATCACCACAAAGGGCACGCCGAACTGATGACATACCTGAGCAATGGCGGCGCCTTCCATTTCACAGGCGGCCATAGTGGGGAAATGCTTTAGCATGACGGCAGTGCGCTCGGGATCGCAAATAAAGCTGTCACCTGTGCAGATAAGGCCCTCAATGGCTTTGACCTCTCCCAAACCTGCGATAGCCTGTTGGGCCGCCAGCATCAGCTTAGGATCCGGGATAAAAGCTTCCGGTTGCTGCGCCATCTGACCCATCTCATAGCCAAAGGCGGTGACATCGACATCGTGGTAGCGAACTTCATCGGAAATCACTATGTCACCTATCTGCAGTGTATCGACAAACCCACCGGCCGAACCGGTATTGATGACCGCATCCGGGGCGAACTTTTCAATCAACAGACTGGTCGCTATGCTGGCGGCAACCTTGCCTATGCCGGAGCGGGTAACTATGACTTCTTTGTCAACCAGAGTGCCGCTGACAAATTCAATGCCGGCAACCTTGCTGTGCTGTGGGTTTTCCAAAGAGGTAATCAGGTGAGCAACTTCTGGCTCCATGGCGCCGATAATACCGATTTTCATGGCTTAACCTTCTTTAAATGTCTTGAGTGAGCCTGAGGGCGGCTTAATATAGCACAAGCCAAGATTGGTGCGAACAAGTCTGCCGGTGACAGCCTGGTCGCTGAAGTCAGGTTGCGTGCAATAAACGGCTCTGGCTGCGCGATTCCCGGAGTGTAGAGCAGGTGAAAAAAAGCGCACCCGGGAGGTGGGTTCCCGGATGCGCTCAAAGTGTTGAGTTGTTAGCTGAGAAAGTTGAGGATCCCCAGCGCCGCATCGCGCCCTTCGGCGATGGCGGTGACCACAAGATCTGACCCTCTGACCATATCACCACCGGCAAACACTTTGGGATTGCTGGTCTGGAACGGATTGGCCGCTTCTTTCTCGGCTTTTACCCGGCCCCATTGATCCAGGGCGATATCAAACTCGGCAAACCAGGGCGCCGGGCTGGGTTGAAAACCGAAGGCGACAATCACGGCATCGGCCTCCAGCAACTGATCGCTGCCCGGGATGGGCTCTGGACGCCGGCGACCGCTGGCATCGGCGTTGCCAAGCGCGGTTTCAACAAATTCGACTCCCTTGACCTTGCCATCGTCTGTGGCAATCGCCACCGGCTGGCGGTTGAACAGAAACTCGACCCCTTCTTCGCGGGCATTTTGCACCTCACGGCGCGAACCCGGCATATTCTCCTCGTCGCGGCGATAGGCACAGATAACAGATTCGGCGCCTTGGCGCACCGCCGTGCGCACACAGTCCATGGCGGTATCACCGCCGCCAAGTACTACCACCTTCTGGCCCTTGAGGTCGATATAGGGCTGCGCCGGATCGGCTTGCCCCATCAACTCACGGGTGTTGGCAATCAGGTAGGGCAGGGCCTGAATAACCCCTTCGGCCTCTTCACCGGGCAAGCCCGCCTGCATGGCGTTATAGGTGCCCATGCCGAGGAACACGGCATCGAAGTTGGCCAGCAGCTCTGCAAAGGGAATATCCTGGCCGACGGTGACGCCGAGGCGGAACTCTATCCCCATGCCTTCCATCACACTGCGGCGGGTAGCCATCACTGACTTGTCGAGCTTAAAGGCGGGAATGCCATAGGTCAGCAGGCCGCCTATCTGAGGATATTTGTCAAAGACCACAGCCTTGACCCCGTTGCGGGCCAGGATATCGGCGCAGCCAAGACCGGCCGGCCCCGCGCCTATGATAGCGACCCGCTCGCTTCTGGGCGTTATCTGGCTCATGTCAGGGCGCCAGCCCTGGGCGATGGCAGTATCCGTGATGTATTTTTCCACATTGCCTATGGTGACGGCGCCGAAATCATCATTCAGGGTACAGGCGCCTTCACAGAGCCTGTCCTGCGGGCAGACTCGGCCGCAGACCTCCGGCAGGGTATTGGTTTCATGCACCAGGTCTGCCGCTTCCAGAATGCGTCCCTGCTTGGCCAGCTTGAGCCAGTTGGGAATATAGTTGTGCAGCGGGCACTTCCACTCGCAGTATGGGTTACCACAGTCCAGGCAGCGGTCGGCTTGTTGGTCGACCTGCGCCTGGGCAAAGGGTTGGTAAATCTCAATAAACTCTGTCTTGCGGCGTGCGATAGCCTGCTTGCTCGGGTCGATACGACCCACTTCGATAAACTGAAAATCGTTACTCATGCTCGCTTACCCCGCTTTTACGGCCAGTTCCGGGCTCGGTTGTTCCAGTTTGAGCAGATCCGAAACCTGAATATTTTTGGGCTTGACCAGGACAAAACAGTCGAGCCAGTTGTCAAACTCACTGAGAATGGCGCTGGCGTGTTCACTGCCGGTCTCGGCCACATGCTGTTCTATCAGCCCTTTAAGGTGCTGTTGATGAATGGGAGTCTCCAGCTTGAGGGTGTCGACCAGTTCGGTATTGACTCTACGGTTAAAGCGGCCGAATTGGTCAAACACATAGGCGAAACCGCCGGTCATACCGGCACCAAAGTTGACCCCTGTAGTACCCAGCACCACCACAATGCCACCTGTCATATATTCACAGCCGTTGTCACCGACCCCTTCAACTACCGCCAGCGCTCCTGAATTTCTGACCGCGAAGCGCTCACCGGCTCGTCCCGCCGCAAACAGTTTGCCGCCGGTGGCACCATAGAGGCAGGTATTACCGACAATGGCGCTGCGCTCGGATTGGAAGGCGCTGCCGAGCGGTGGATAGATGGCGATCTTGCCGCCGGACATACCTTTACCCACATAGTCGTTGGCGTCGCCGCACAGTGACAGCTCGAGTCCAGGGCTGTTCCATACCCCGAAACTCTGACCGGCGCTACCGTTGAAGCTGAGCCTTATCGGCTTGGGACAGCCTTTTACGCCCCAGGCTGCCGCGATATGGCCCGAAAGCGCGGCGCCTACCGAGCGGTCGGTATTATTGATGGGGAAGCAGATATCGAAGCCTTCGCCCTTGGTGACACGCTCGGCGCACTTGGCCAGCAGTTCCTGGTTCAGGCTGCCGGGATCTGCCGGCGTATTGGTCTCTTTCCAGGTCAAACTGGTGCTTGGCGATACTGTGGGTTTGAACAGGATAGGGCCCAAATCCAGCCCCTGCTGCTTGGCGGTCTGGCCTTCAATGGCCTGCAGCCAATCGCTGCGCCCTACCAATTGCTCAAACTCGCTGACCCCCAGCTTGGCCATCCATTCACGCACCTCTTCGGCGACAAACTCAAAGTAGGTCATTACTCGCTCGGGCAAACCATGATAGTGCTTGTCTCTCAAGGTCTTGTCCTGAGTGGCAACGCCGGTGGCACAGTTGTTGAGGTGGCAGATACGCAGGTATTTGCAGCCGAGCGCTATCATGGGCACAGTGCCAAAGCCGAAGCTCTCGGCGCCCAGTAGGGCTGCCTTGATAACATCTGTGCCAGTCTTGAGACCACCATCCACCTGCAGGCGTATTTTATGTCGCAGACCATTGGCCACCAGAGACTGGTGAACTTCGGCAAGGCCCAGCTCCCAGGGGCTGCCGGCATACTTGACCGAAGTCAGCGGGCTGGCGCCTGTGCCGCCATCGTAGCCGGAAACGGTAATCATATCGGCATAGGCCTTGGCGACCCCTGTAGCTATGGTGCCAACGCCCGGCTCAGAGACCAGCTTGACCGAGATAAGCGCCTTGGGGTTTATCTGCTTGAGATCGAAGATCAGTTGCGCCAAATCCTCAATAGAGTAGATATCGTGGTGCGGCGGCGGTGAAATCAGCGTCACGCCCGGGCGGGCATGCCTGAGGCCGGCGATTTCAACACTGACCTTATGACCGGGCAGCTGACCGCCTTCACCGGGCTTGGCGCCCTGGGCAACCTTGATTTGCAGCACTTCGGCGTTAATTAAATAATGGGCGGTTACCCCAAAGCGGCCAGAGGCTATCTGCTTGATGGCCGAATTGCGCTCGCTGTTGAATCTGCGGGCATCTTCGCCACCTTCGCCCGAGTTTGAGCGGCCGCCGAGACGGTTCATGGCGATGGCCAGCGCTTCGTGGGCTTCCGGGCTAAGGGCGCCGATACTCATGGCGGCGCTGTCGAATCTGGGGAAGAGTGTCTTGGCCCCTTCCACATCTTCGAGCGCTATGCTTTCGCGCTGCTGTTTGATGCTCAGCAGGTCTCTCAAGGTGGCAACCGGCCTTTGGTCTACCAGCTCGGCAAACCGTTTGTAGAGCGGGTAATCCACCTCTTTCAGTGCTTGTTGCAGTGTGTTGACTACATCCGGGTTGAAGCAGTGGTATTCGCCGCCCTCAACGTACTTGAGCAAACCGCCTTGCGGCAGCGGCACATGGGGGCGGAAGGCCGCCTGACTCAGCAGTTGCTGATCGGCTTCTATGCCATCGAAACCCACACCTTGAATACGGCTGACCACACCGTTGAAGCATTGCTTAATCACCTCGTCGGCCAGGCCTATGGCCTCAAACTGCTGGCTGCAGCGATAGGAGGCGACTGTGCTGATCCCCATCTTGGACATGATCTTGCGCAGCCCCTTCTCAATGCCGTAGCGGAAGTTGAGCATTAGATTGACGATATCCTCGGCCTGATGACGCTTGGCGAGTTCGGCAATGGACTCGTACACTAGGTAAGGGTAAATGGCTGTAGCGCCAAAGCCCAGCAGTACCGCGAAATGGTGCGGATCCCGGGCCGAGGCTGTTTCCACTATGATGTTGGTGTCACAGCGCAGACTTTTGTTTACCAGCATCTGCTGCACTGAACCTACCGCCATGGCGGCCGGGATCACCAGGGTGTCTTTGCTGACGGCGCGATCCGAGAGCACTATCAGGGTGGTGCCGGTGCGTGCCAAGCGCTCGGCTTCATCCGTGATCCGTTTGATTGCCTGACTCAGGCCTTCGGAGGCCGGATAGTTAAGGTCAACCTTGTTGGCACGGTAATAGGTGCTGTCCAGACTCAGCAACTGGTTGAAGTCACTGAACAACAAGATAGGTGAGTTGAACATCACCCGATAGGCGTGTCCCGTGGTTTCGTTAAACAGGTTCTGCTCGCGACCGATACAGGTGGCCAGCGACATCACATGTTTCTCCCGCAGCGGATCGATTGGCGGGTTGGTGACCTGGGCAAATTTTTGCCGGAAATAGTCATACAGCGAGCGCTGTTTTTTCGATAGTACCGCCATCGGGGTGTCGTCGCCCATGGAGCCTGTGGCTTCTTCGCCTTTGCTGGCCAGTACCCAGATAACTTGCTCCAGCTCTTCACGGCTGTAGCCGAACAGCTTTTGGTACTGCAGTAAAGTGCCCTGGTTGAATTCACTGACGCCCTGATCTTGCGGCGATAGTTGCTCAGCCGGCACTAGAGTCTGGCTGTTCTTCGCCATCCACTCCTTATAGGGGTGACGACGTTTAAGGTCGTTATCGATTTCGAATGACTGATAAAGACGACCGCTTAGGGTGTCGAGCACCAGAAGTTCACCCGGGCCGACCCGGCCTTTTTCAATCACTTCATCCGGGCCATAGTCCCAGATACCCACTTCCGAGGCCAGAGTGAGAATTCTGTCTTTGGTGATCACATAGCGTGATGGCCGCAGCCCATTGCGATCAACCGCGCAGGCAGCGTGGCGACCGTTGGTCATGACTATCCCGGCCGGGCCATCCCAAGGCTCCATATGCATGGAGTTAAAGTCATAGAAGGCCTTGAGCTCTTCATCCATCTCGGGGTTACTCTGCCATGCAGGCGGGATAAGCAAACGCATGGCGCGGTACAGGTCCATGCCGCCGGCCAGCAGCATCTCCAGCATATTGTCCAGCGACGACGAGTCTGAGCCGGTTTCATTGACAAACGGGGCGGCCTGCTGCAAGTCAGGCAGCAGCGGTGAGTTGAACTTGTAAGCCCGCGCCCGAGCCCATTGGCGGTTACCTGTGATGGTATTGATCTCGCCATTGTGGGCCAGAAAACGGAACGGCTGTGCCAGTGGCCACTTGGGTGAGGTGTTGGTCGAGAAGCGCTGATGGAACAGGCAGATAGAGCTTTGCAGCCTAATATCGGCCAGATCCGGATAAAAGGCCGGCAGATCGGCCGGCATCATCAAACCTTTGTAGACAATGACCTGGCCGGAGAGACTGGCGACATAAAAGTCTTTATCCTGGCTTAATTGCTGCTCGAGACGGCGACGAGCCATATAAAGGCGCCGCTCCAGATCTTTTTCTCGCCAGCCAATGGGAGCATTGATGAGCACTTGCCAAATTTGCGGCAAACTGGACTTGCCAATCTCGCCGAGCACTTGCGGATTGACCGGAACCGGGCGCCAGCCGGCAATACTCAGGGTCTCTTTCTCCAATTCCCGTTCGAGCAGTATTCTGGCTTCGGCTGCCAGGGTTTCATCCTGGTTTAAAAACAACATGCCAACGGCGAACTTACGGCTGAGATGCCAGCCCTGTTCGGCCGCAATGGCTTCAAAGAATCCTGTGGGCATTTGCATCAGCAAACCGCAACCGTCGCCAGTGCGTCCGTCAGCTGCAATACCACCACGATGTTTCATGCGGTCGAGGCCATGGATTGCCGTGCGAACAATGCGATGGCTGGCTTCGCCATCCATCTGGGCTATTAATCCAAAACCACAGTTATCCCGCTCGAAACTGGGATGATACAAGCTCATACAAAACCTCCCTTAACATCACTATTACTACTCGGGAGAGAGTACCAAACTCTATAGATATGCACCCGAACCATTCAAATTATCCTGAGACTTGCTAAAGGTCAAACCTAAATATTGCATATATTTGATGAATCTTGGGGTGTTTCATACGGAATCTTCAATTGCATTACGTTAACGTAAACTGAGGATTGCGCTGTATAACACTATGAATGAAAAGAAAATCTACTTTGCCCCTGTTTTCTGTTCACCTAATTTTAACAAGAGGCCTCGAATTATCCTTAAAGAAGAAAAACTGATTTCCGGTCTCGCTGGCGTTTACATTAAAAATTTGCATTAAATGATTAAATATTCACAAAAGTGTGATCTGGAGCGGTTTGCGCTCAAGCGGTTTGGTCATAGATCACCGGCAAAAGTAGTAACCATTTGTGACATAAATTGACCTGAAACAGAGCAGTCCCAAATTGGAGTCGTTAGACTGGCGACTTTTTGAGAGAAGCAAATGGGACTGGACGATTTTGTCACTACCTTTGGTCAATACTGCCGCCAACAATTTGGTCAGCGGTTACAAAAGCTGACTCTGGATGCGCGTTTTACCTGTCCCAATCGCGACGGAACCCTGGGGCGCGGTGGTTGCACTTTCTGTAATGTTGCTTCCTTTAGCCATGAACACGGTACCGACTTGTCGATTGCGGCTCAGCTTGAGGCCGGCAAACAGAAAATGAGGGCAAAGGCTTCGCGGTTTTTGGCTTACTTCCAGGCCTATACCAGTACCTATGAAGAGTATGTCGAGTTGAAGCGCAAATACGATGAGGCGCTGCAGAGCGAGCAGGTGGTGGGTTTGTGTGTCGGTACCCGCCCGGATTGCGTACCGGACAGGGTGCTGGATCTGCTGGCGCAATATCAACAAAACGGCAGTGAAGTTTGGTTGGAACTGGGTTTACAAACAGCTCACGACGCCACGCTGAAAAGAATTAACCGTGGTCATGACTTTGCCGCTTACCAGGATGCTGTATGCCGCGCCCGCAGTCGCGGACTCAAGGTATGTACTCATCTGATCCTCGGACTGCCGGGAGAAGGGCTGATTGAACATCAACAAACGCTGGAAGCAGTGTTAAACGCCGGTGTCGATGGCCTTAAATTACATCCCCTTCATATAGTAGCCGGCAGTACCATGGCCAAGGCCTGGGAAGCAGGTAGGTTGCAGCCACCGACACTGGACGAATATGTTACCAGTGCGGCGCAACTGATCCGTCACACGCCAAAAGAGATAGTGTTTCATCGGGTGACAGCCTATGCCAGCCGTCCCGTGTTGCTGGCGCCGGATTGGTGCGCTCAGCGCTGGATAGGCTTGGTAGCACTGGTGGATGAGTTGGCGGCCAAGGGCGGGCAAGGTTCTAGTTTAATCAATTTAAATCAATAGCCTATAAATCATTGTATCTATTGTGCCCGGATTTTGTATCGCCAATGTTAAATCCGGGAAAGTTTTGTCTTGTTTAGCGCCTATAAGTTGCACCGGTAATTTTAGCGGGTATGATGTGGTAAATCTGACACATTTGAGGAGCGCCTTCATGGCCACAACTGAACTGGATACTATCTTAGATCTCAATACCCTGGAGCAGTACTGTAGTGCTATTGGTGCCGGCACCTTACTCAAGAGTGTGGTGTTATTTGAACAGTTGTTGCCTGAATACGTCGCGAATTTGCAAAAGGCCGAAGCGGCCGGAGATAAAGATACCCTGTGCGCCGAGGCTCACAAGTTTAAAGGTGCTGCCGGCTCTGTGGGATTAAAGCGGATCCAGCAAACTGCACAGCAGCTGCAACACGGTGAAGAAGCCGCTTGGGAAGCCGGGCATAAAGAGTGGCTGGCGGTTATTGTTGAACATGCCGGTGCAGATCTGCAGCAACTCAAGTCTTTCCTCGAAGCCAAAGCATAAATTAGCCTTGGGTGCCGGAGAGAAGCTCCGGCGCAGTCAAGGTACTAAGAAACCCCCGTTACTACCCCTTTTCTAATACCTGAACCTTAGCCGTCAAGGTTTGGGTTCTCTGCTATATCCGCTTCAGTGATAGATATCTTGGGGGATGATTTATCGCCTCGGTCACACTCCTGATGTGATACTGCTGCTCGACAGACTTTTTGTGTTAGATTAGATAGAACTTTCTAATGCATTACTCAATTGGTAATCGACAAAATGAAACACTTACCCAGTTTGAAAAATCTCTATTATCTGGTGAACCTGCATCAGGAACAGAACTTCAACCGGGCAGCCAAGGTGTGCCATGTTAGCCAATCGACGTTGTCCAGCGGGATCCAGAATCTGGAAGAACAGTTGGGTTATCAGCTGATTGAACGGGATCATAAGTCTTTTATGTTTACCGCTATCGGTGAAGAAGTGGTACAGCGTTCGTTGAAAATTCTGACCGATGTCGATGACTTGGTGGAATTGGTGAAAAACCAGGGTGCGCCTATGACTGGAGAGATCCGACTTGGCTGTATTCCCACCATTGCCCCGTTCCTGCTGAGCCGTGTAGTTAAGCAGTGCCAGAAGACCTATCCGGATCTGAGTTTGCTGCTCAAAGAGGACACCACAGAGCGTTTGTTGACAGCTTTGGGTAAGGGCGAGTTGGATCTGTTGTTGTTGGCTCTGCCTGCTGATACTTCCGGCTATCACAGCATGAAAGTGGGTATAGATCCCTTCAAGATGGTGGTGCACAAGGACTTATCTGCCGATATTCATGAGCCGGTGGACTATCAGGCGCTGCCGGATGAGAGTATTTTTCTGTTGCAGAGTGAGCACTGCATTACCGGTCATGCCATCAGTGCCTGCCAACTGGGTGACAGCGCCAAGGTCAACCCTTTTGCGGCCACCAGTTTGCACACTCTGGTACAGATGGTGAACAGTAAATTGGGTACGACTTTCCTGCCGCAGATGGCAATAGATGCCGGGATATTGAAAGACACAGATCTGGCGGTGATGAGCCCTCCAGGGGAGGCTCCATATCGTGAGATAGGTCTGGTATGGCGTCAGACTACCAGCCGGATCCTGACTTTCAGAACTTTGGGGCTGGAGATCCAGCAGCTGCTTCAGCAGCAGGTTTAGGCTTGGATTCAAGTCGTAACAGTAAGAAAATACATCTATGATATCTTAGAAAAGCCTTGCAGGATGGGGCTCTGCGTAGAGTCGTTTACTCAAACTGCTCTACGCAGGTATATTGAAAGCTCAAGAGCGGTAGTTACACCGATTCAAAACTGGAGCTTGACGTTGCCTCAGTTGTTCATCCATTTTGAAGAGCGACAGGAAACCTACATTGTGATCTGCCCCGATAGTTTTGGACACCACGCTAAGCGAGTAAAATCGTTTAACGAGGTGAACAATGACATCAAAGACCAAACGACAAACCTATAC
>NZ_JBKORL010000097.1:0-6022 GCF_047314525.1 Shewanella sp. BJSY2023SW007
TGTTGGGCTTGTATATCTCAGACACTGAAGGTGCACATCAGTGGCTAAGTATACTAACCGATCTTCATAGTCGCGGAATTAAAGACATCCTGATTGCCTGTGTCGATGGCCTTAAAGGCTTCCCTGAAGCCATTGAAACCATTTACCCACATACAGAGGTGCAGTCATGCATCATTCATCAAATTCGTAACTCAATGAAATACGTAGCGTCTAAAAACCAGAAGGCGTTTATGGCTGATTTAAAGTGTGTCTATAAAGCCACAACCCTCAATGCAGCTGAGATGGCGCTGGACGAGCTGGAAGCCAAATGGGGCGACAAATATCCTGTGGTCATCAAGTCCTGGCGCAACAAGTGGGCGCTGTTATCGACCTATTTTAAGTACCCGGAATACGTGCGTAAGGCTATCTACACCACGAACGCGGTTGAGGCCGTACATCGTCAGTTTCGTAAACTGACGAAAACCAAGGGTGGTTTTGCCAACGAGAACAGTTTACTCAAACTGCTCTACGCCGGTATATTGAAGGCTCAGGAGCGGTGGTCACACCCGATTCAAAACTGGAATTTAACGCTATCTCAGCTGTCCATCCATTTTGAAGGACGACTGGATGCTCACATCGATCTGTGATTTTTAACGTGACACAGAATTTTGAACACCCTCTTGATCACTGTTACAGGAGAAGCGGTTTCCATATCTTGGCGCTGAATACGTGAGCCTGTGACTTCGATACGCTCAACCTTGTCGCCCTCCTCTGCAGCATAAGCTTCCTGAGAGACAGATACTGCTGCCGTTGACACAGCAGCAAACAGTGCCAATTTAACCGCACTGGCCAGCTTATTGGTTCTTGTCATAATAAACTCCCTTGCTTCCTGAATTGTTTTTATGTTCGCCGACCTCTTTAGGAGCGGCGAGCAAAGATACTGTCGCCTGGTTTCAAAACCGTCAATAACAGAGTTTTAATCTAACCAAGGCTTTATTGTTTCCAAATTGAAATCAGATTGTTTATTTTTTGAGTGAACTTCAACTGCCCTGCAATTGGTATATAACTGCAAACTTAAATAAGTGGATTTGTCAAAAAATAATTTTGATTTTTTGTTAAAAGCACCTCATTTAAGTAACACAACCATTAATCAAAAACGTGACTTGCATCGCCCTTATACAGAATACAAGACCAACATCACGAAACGAAATGCTTCATTGGGGTGTTTGACTACCTGCTCTTTTAGGTATACCTGCATGGAGTTCTCTGTTCGCCAGGTCATATTACAAACGGTATGCAACATAGTTATGTTAGCAACTTGTTTTACTTCATCTTATCTATGCTTTTCTCTAATAGCTTTTTATGCTGTAGTAATTATTCTTTTAGAGAGAGCACTTCAAGCCTGTATACCAGAGTAAATGTGTCTGTAATAAAGCCACTCAGGTTACTATGGATATAAATAATGTCTTTGATTTGAGGGAACGGGGGGATTGTCCCAAAATGAAGGGATCCAAGAGCCATATCATTTCATTTGCGAGCTCGGATTAGCCAGCCACGCCATTAAGAGAGCACAAACCGCCCCTTAACGGTTCAATCAAGGCCGTAGGTGCTTGCTCGTAAAGTAAAGAAGAGGCGATTAATAGCCCTCGGTTATCTGATGAAAAAGTTGGATTGAACCAAAACATCAGTGAAGAAGATACGAAAAGGCCCATGAGTGCTTTTTGCGGGCTTACAAGCCTTGGATGCAAGGCGTGGTTCACAATAAATAGCCCTGCGCCTTTGCAAGACGCACAATAGACAGGATAGGACTGTACCTCCGCATATGATTCGCTGAAAACTTGAATAATTTAGCCCAAGGGAAATAGCATCCAAGCACTCATTACAGTTTGAGCAACCACTCAAAAATTACCTGCTTGGAATATGCATTTCAGCGGCCCATAGGTGACATAATAACTATGGCGAGAGATGAATAACAAAATCAAACGACTGCTGCGAATGGGATTATAATTATCGAGATCGCGCCGACTTCTTTTTAAGGTCAGAGCGACATTTCCTACTGCCGTAGATTAAACCCAAAAAAAAGCGCCCGAAGGCGCTTTGGCATTTTATGAGATGACTTAGAACTTGTAAGTTACACCACCGTAGATTTGACGACCTATGGTGTCATAAACCTCAGGGACAGTTCCGGCATCACTGCCATTGGATACAAATGAAGGTTCTTCATCTGTCAGGTTCTTTACACCCAAGGAGGCTGTCAAACCATCAGTGAAGTGATAGGTGCCGACAATGTTGTGATACATAACGGCATCAGCCTTGGCAACCGCTGTAAACGGATTATCATTCTGATCATAGTCAGTATAAATATCATCCATCTTACCGATATAACGGTTGTAGTACATCAGGCTCCAGTCGCCACGACTGGCTTGAATACTGAAGTTATTGCGAACTTCCGCATAGGCGCCAAAGTTACCGTCAATGGTACCATCATAAGAAACGCCATCCTGCTCAAACTCCAACAGGTAGGTCAGGTCGTTGTTAATCTTCCAGTCCAGTCCCAGGCCTTCGAAGCTGTAAGCCAGGTTGAAATCGATACCACTGGTATTCTGGCTACCTACGTTGGTCAGCGGATTGGTAAAGTCAGATAGATCGCCGTCAGAAGTAATCTTGAAGGTATCACAGGCAAGCTGGTTGCCGGCGTAACAATCTTTCAGGCCTTTTTGAGCATCCAGACGAGTAATGGCATTGGTTACCCGAAAACGCCAGTAGTCCAGGGTCAAAGACATGCCGTCAATAAAGTGCGGTGAGTAAACCAGACCGGCAGTGTAAGACTCAGACTCTTCAGGTTCCAAGTTTTCGTCCGAGGTATAGTTCACCAAAATCTGTGGGTCTTGCTCGTTGCCCCATGGATCGGTCAGATAGTCGTACGATCCTGTGTTACCACCGTAGAGCTCACTGACGTTTGGCGCACGGAAACCGGTAGCCGCCACGGCGCGCAGCATTAAGTCGTCGGTCGCTTCATAGGTCAGGCCTATCTTCCAGGTCGATGCCTTACCAAAAGTGGAGTAATCATCGAAACGCAGGGCAAATTCACCGGTCAGCTTGTCGCTGAAAGGTACGCTAACCTCCTGATAAACAGAGATCACATCATAGTTACCATCAGTAGGATCTTGCTGGGCCGCTGTACCCTCACCGGCGACAATCACAGGATCCGGATTAAAGTAACCGCTATCGTAACGGTATTCGGCACCGATAGCGAAGCTGACTGGACCGGCATCGAGATCAAACAGCTCACCGCTCAACACACCGGCAACCAAATGTTGTTCGTTGCCACCATCGTTACGCTCGGTGAAGCCTATATCGTTGATGATCTCCTGGGTCAGGGGTGCACCGCTGAGCCAGGCGCCTTGATTGTTGTAAACTGAGTTTTCCATCTTTTTGGCATTAATGGAGTTTTCAACCCAGGTATCGGCCTTGTTCTTGCCGTAGGTGTAAGACAGATCCCAAGTCATGCCGGTATGAACATCCAGCGTGCCCTGCAGGGCAATCGAGGCGCGCAGCGTATCGACATCCTGATTATAGATACGAGGCCCTACGTCATTGGTACGGCGACGGTAGTTAACACGGCCGGTCTTATCTGCCTTGATACCGGCATCCAGCATGGATTGATCCAGCGTGAGACAGCGAGAAGCATCAATACCTTCCTCGCCACAGACACCCAGCATGATATCGGCTGGTTGAGCCGCCATTTGCTGATCGGACTTACGCTTGGTATACAGTATGTCACCTGTCAGCACCAACTCATTGCCCAACTCCTGGATCATGTTGGCAAACAAGCTATAACGCTCACTAGGCGTTTGGAACCAACTATCCTGAGTATAATCATAACCTGTGCTGCGCTCGACCCAATTACCATTGGCGTCTTTGACCATTCCGTTCAGAGAGCCGGTAGGAATAAAGGAACTGGCTCCTGGCTCGGTCCAATCACGATCCCCCTGAATTACGCCACGGCGGTCAGAATAAGACGCACCAAAAGTGTAGTTACCACCATTGTCTGTGTTGAAGCCATACAACAAACTCAGCTCACCGCTCTCACCGTCGCCTTTATCGGTTCCGCTGCCGTTGAAATCCAACTGAAAACCTTCAAAGTCTTTCTTGGTGATAATGTTAACCACACCGGCGATGGCATCGGAGCCGTATACCGCTGAAGCCCCGTCTTTAAGAATTTCTACCCGAGCTATCATAGCCACTGGGATAGAGTTCAAATCCACTGCACTATCGGCACCGGAGCCGGAATTGACCATACGGCGACCATTAAGCAGTACCAGTGTCCGCTCAGCGCCCATGCCTCGCAGATCAACCTGAGCCACACCATCGGCTCCATTATTGGTACTGGAACCCACTGCAGCACCGGCCATGGAAGTTTGAGCCTGCAGCAATTGATCCACTGAAGTGAAACCTTCCGCTCGAATGGCGTCGGCACTAATCACTGTCACTGGTGAAGCGGTTTCCATATCTTGACGCTGGATACGTGAACCTGTGACTTCAATACGTTCTACCTTGGCTCCCTCTTCGGCAGCAAAAGCTACCTGAGAGACAGATGCAGCTGACGTTGACACTGCAGCAAATAACGCCAATCTTACTGAGCTGGTCAGCTTATTGGTTCTTATCATTTTAAACTCCCTTACTTCTTGGTTTGTTTTTATTTTCACCGCACTTATTAATGCAGCGTTGCCAAGATACTGTCGCCTCGTTTCAATAGCGTCAATAACAGGATTTTCATCTGACAAAAACCAAAATGTTTTATTTATGTTTTACCAATGTTTCATTTTATGGCAGTTGTGGCCCACTAATCCAAAAGCGAATAAATATGCAGCCAATTATGGTGAAAAACCTAAAAATTGACTTTGATTTTTCGTTAATTTAAAACACATTAATTAACATAACCAGAGCATTAAAGTGTGATCTGGATCACAAATCAATTTGTTTCAATGCTGATACATCACAATGAGACACCAAAACTTTCTTTAGGCAATCCCGCTTTCCCCAAATCAAAAGCAAAGGTTAACAACGCATAAAACCAGCCTATTCAGTCAGATTAAAGCGCTATTTAAATGATACAAACAACACATTTGTTATTATTATGTTCCGCATTTAAGTAAATGATTAACCAAGGAAGTAGTTTTTTATGCTACCAGAAACGGATATATCTCAAGAAACAAATCACCATCAAGCTAAAAATCAGGATGATTTGTTAAATCAAAGCGAGGATTGAAGATGATAACGCTCTACATGGTAAAGAGCGCAAATTAAAGCCTTGACTTGAGCCAAGGCTTTTATTTGGATAAGTACTGGGAATATCAACCTAACAAATAACAAGAAGAACTATTGGAACTCTTTATCCTCCTTTCCTTCAAGTTTTGATTGGGTCAACAACCTCATAGAAAATAACTCTCAAGATCCAATACAAGCGCGAATTCTGTCGGCTATGGTGTGCAGCTCATCCATATCCCCCTGATGGGCCGCGTGCTCCATCAGGCCTTTAAGCGGGCCGGGCAATACATGAAAATGTACATGGGGCACACTCTGACCGGCGGCGCTGCCGTTGTGTTGGAACACAGTAGAGCCCGGGATACCCATGGCCTTTTCCACTGCCTTGCCCATCAGTTTGACGGTACGCATGCAGGCCACCGCCGCTTCATCAGACAACTGATACAGGGTCACGGCCGGCTCTTTGGGCAACACCAATAAGTGGCCCTTGGTTTGCGGCATGATATCCATGAAAGACAGAGTATGCTCATCTTCATAGAGTTTGATACAGGGCAACTCGCCGCGAAGAATGCGGGCGAAAATATTGTTGTTGTCGTAATTCAGATCCATCTTGTCACTCCATACTGACGAACCGATTGGCTTGGAAACTATTGGTGTACCACAAAAAAGGGCCGGTTGCACCGCAATGTAGATCAGATAAGGATCGGTTGACCGATCCTTCTGATGAGAGACAATCGGAAACCTGTTTGTAGGTTTCCGATTTTTTATGTCTATT
>NZ_JBKORL010000098.1:0-35869 GCF_047314525.1 Shewanella sp. BJSY2023SW007
TGTTGGGCTTGTATATCTCAGACACTGAAGGTGCACATCAGTGGCTAAGTATACTAACCGATCTTCATAGTCGCGGAATTAAAGACATCCTGATTGCCTGTGTCGATGGCCTTAAAGGCTTCCCTGAAGCCATTGAAACCATTTACCCACATACAGAGGTGCAGTCATGCATCATTCATCAAATTCGTAACTCAATGAAATACGTAGCGTCTAAAAACCAGAAGGCGTTTATGGCTGATTTAAAGTGTGTCTATAAAGCCACAACCCTCAATGCAGCTGAGATGGCGCTGGACGAGCTGGAAGCCAAATGGGGCGACAAATATCCTGTGGTCATCAAGTCCTGGCGCAACAAGTGGGCGCTGTTATCGACCTATTTTAAGTACCCGGAATACGTGCGTAAGGCTATCTACACCACGAACGCGGTTGAGGCCGTACATCGTCAGTTTCGTAAACTGACGAAAACCAAGGGTGGTTTTGCCAACGAGAACAGTTTACTCAAACTGCTCTACGCCGGTATATTGAAGGCTCAGGAGCGGTGGTCACACCCGATTCAAAACTGGAATTTAACGCTATCTCAGCTGTCCATCCATTTTGAAGGACGACTGGATGCTCACATCGATCTGTGATTTTTAACGTGACACAGAATTTTGAACACCCTCCAACAGACAAAGGAGAGTATAAGTGTAGGATTCCAGTTAAAAGAGATGAGAACGGATTGTTCTATCTCTTAGGGACTTTCATTGACGGACCTACCACTTGCAAGGCTAATATTGTTTCTGCAGCAGACAGGTAAGTACAGAGCAACAGAGAGTGGTAAGGCGTGCCTTTCTGCGTGGTGATGACTACCGGGCCACATTATGGCAACCCAGATATCAAGCATAAAAAACGCACCCTAAGGTGCGTTTCTTGTTAACTGCTCAGGTTCGCTTAGTGCTGGAACATGGCAGAGATAGATTCTTCGTTGCTGACGCGGCGGATAGCCTCGGCCAGTACCGCTGACATGGTCAGCTGGCTCACTTTGCCTGTCTTGAGCATTTCTGGGCTCAAAGGCACAGTGTCAGTGACTATGACTTCATCAATCACTGAATTTACTATGTTGCTGGCGGCATTGCCGGAGAATACCGGGTGGGTCGCATAAGCAAAGACGCGGTTGGCGCCGTGTTCTTTCAGGGCTTCAGCAGCCTTACACAGAGTGCCACCTGTGTCGATCATGTCATCAACTATGATGCAGTCACGGCCTTGAACGTCACCTATGATGTGCATTACCTGAGCCACGTTGGCCTGTGGGCGACGCTTGTCGATGATCGCCAGATCTGAGTCGTCGAGCAGTTTGGCTACGGCGCGGGCGCGAACAACACCACCGATATCGGGGGAAACAACAACCGGGTTATCCAGCTTCTTGGCCAGCATATCTTCAAGCAGCACAGGGCTACCGAAGACGTTGTCTACCGGTACATCGAAGAAGCCCTGGATCTGCTCGGCGTGCAGGTCACAGGTCAGTACTCTGTCGACACCCACGCTGGAGAGGAAATCGGCAACCACTTTGGCGGTAATGGGTACACGGGCGCTGCGGACACGGCGGTCCTGACGGGCATAACCAAAGTAAGGGATAACGGCTGTGATACGGCCGGCTGACGCGCGGCGCAGGGCATCAACCATTACGATCAACTCCATCAGGTTGTCGTTGGTTGGTGCGCAGGTGGACTGAATGATAAACACATCAGCACCACGTACATTTTCGTTTATCTGGACACTGATTTCACCATCGCTGAAACGGCCTACCTCTGCGTCTCCGAGTTTACAAAAAAGACGGTCTGCTATCTTTTTGGCGAGACTGGGGGTAGCGTTCCCAGCAAAGAGCTTGATGTCGGGCACTGTAAGAACCTCAGGCGTTTGCTTTATTTTAGTGGCTGGGATAAAACGGTTGCAGCGCTTTATCCCGGAAGAAACTGTTCAGAGGCGAGCCAGTCGACTCTGAAGCGGCGATCTATTTATCCCTTTGGCAACAAAGCCTTTGAATGATGACGGCAGCTTTGCCAGACAATCGAGAGCTTGTTGCTGTTTTTCGAACTCCCCGAACACGCAGGCACCGGTTCCGGTCATTCTGGACGGCGCATATTCTAGCAGCCAGCCCAAGGCCTTGGCAACTTGAGGGTAATGGCGACATACCAGTTCCTGACAATCGTTTTGCCAGGGGGCGCTCAGCAGTTCTTCCAGTGAGAGCTTGGGAGTATCCCTCGGTAAATCAGGATCATGGAACACTTTTTCAGTGGAAACGTGGGCCTCGGGAACCAATACCAGATACCAAGGTTCGGCCGGTTCCACCGGCTGAAGTTTTTCGCCGACCCCTTCGGCAAAGGCTGCCACTCCCTTAATGAAAACAGGAACATCTGCGCCGAGTTTTAAACCAATTTGTTCAAGTTCCGCTTCGCTCAGGCCGGTTTGCCACAGGGCATTGAGGGCCACCAGAGTCGTGGCTGCATCCGATGAACCCCCTCCCAGACCACCGCCCATGGGCAGTTTCTTGTCGAGCCAGATCTCGGCCCCCAGTTCACAGCCGCTGGCTTGCTGCAATGATTTTGCGGCCTTGAGAATTAAGTTATCGCTATCCGGGACAGCGGCGCCCAAATTGGAGTGCAGTTTGAGTTCGCCATTGGCGGTGACTTTAAAGTCCAACAGGTCACCATGGTCGAGAAACTGAAACAGGGTCTGTAGTTCATGGTAGCCGTCTTGGCGGCGGCCATTGATGTGCAAAAACAGATTCAGCTTGGCCGGGGCCGGCCAGCCAAGTGAAAGGCTATTGGGCTGGAGAGTTGGGTGGTCGAGGCTCATGGCTGTTGACTTTCCTTGGTGGTGAGTTTCGGCTCGGCTTCGAGTGCCTGCCACTCGGTTAACTGGATCTTGAGTTCGAGTGCGCCGCGATTGAGTTTTAGAAGGCGCGGGATATCGGCACCGCTTTGTTGCTGCCAGCTGAGATACTTCACCTGCCACGGAGGGCTAACGCTGCCGTCTTCCAGGCTCTGAGGCTTGCCATCATTGCCTGTGAGCAGGAGTTCAGTGTCGGCGGCGCTGAGGCCAAGCACCCAGCGGGGCAGGGCGTTAAGGGGGATGCTCCAATTGCTGAGGCCATCGAGTAAACGCTGCGGGTCTCGGTTGCGGTAGATTTCGCCGTCCAGCTCCAAAAAGGCGCCGTCCGGGCCGCTTTTCAGCAGCATCACACTGGTGCCCAACATGGTGGTGAGTCTCAGCTCTTCTGTCGTTGGAGTATGCAGCCAATAAAGATTGGTGCTGAATTTTTCCTCAGGCGTCTTTACCGCCAGCTTGCCTTTCAGCTCCCAGGCCTTGGCTTGTTCTGCGTGCTGAACTTGAGTTGCCTGCCAGCGGGCATCGGGCAGGCTGCTACAGGCGCTGAGTAGGCCAAGCAGCAACAAGGGCAACCACAAGCGCAGTGCCGACAGAGGTGTAAAACAGGTTTTTGTGAAGTACTTCAAAATAATCATCTGTTGTTCACTGTGTAGGCCGCCTATGATACGAGGGCTTTGGCAGAATACCAATAAGCGTCGAACCCTGTGGTGTCGCCCTTGTGGCTATTGCCAGCACCTGTTCAGCTTAATTGATAAATTGGTTGAGAAGTTAGACCTTTATTCGGTTTTGTTAAGCGTATTCTGTTTTTAAGGTGGCCAATTCAGTAGAATGGCCGCATCCTACAGCGACGCCAAGAGTCCAGAACGAGTTCAGATGAGCCTTGTAGCAATTGGTATAAACCATAAAACCGCCACTGTTGACCTGCGTGAGAAAGTTGCCTTTGCCCCGGATAAGATCCATGACGCCATGCGTAGCTTGGCCAAGGAGACCCAGAGCGGGGAAGCCGTCATCGTTTCCACCTGTAACCGTACCGAGCTTTACTGCAATACAGAAAATGCCGAGCAGGTGGTGCGTTGGTTGGAAGACTATCATGGCCTGAGCCATGAAGAGGTGGCCCCTTGCCTTTACCAACACTGTGGTCAACCCGCGGTGCAACACCTGATGCGGGTCGCATCCGGGCTCGACTCTCTGGTGCTGGGCGAGCCGCAGATCCTAGGTCAGGTCAAACAGGCGTTTGCCAAGGCCAAGGAATCCGGCACTGTGGCACTGACACTGGATCGCCTGTTCCAAAATACTTTTGCCGTGGCGAAGAAGGTGCGCACCGAAACGGAAATCGGTACTGCGGCGGTTTCGGTAGCCTTTGCCGCCGTCAGCATGGCCAAACATATCTTCTCCTCTCTGGCGACTACCAAGGTACTACTTATAGGTGCGGGTGAAACTATAGAACTGGTTGCCCGCCATCTGAAGGAAAACGGTGTGACCAGCATGGTGGTGGCCAACCGTACTATTTCCCGCGCCGAAGCGATGTGCGAAGAGTTTAATGCCCAGGCGATTACCCTGGAGCAGATACCAGATTTTCTCCCCAAGGCCGATATCGTGATATCCTCTACCGCCAGTCCGCTGCCTATTCTGGGCAAGGGCATGGTAGAAAAAGCGCTGAAGCAGCGCCGCCATCAACCTATGTTATTGGTTGATATAGCGGTTCCCCGTGATATTGAGGCAGAAGTCGGTGATTTGGACGATGCCTTCCTCTACACGGTCGATGATCTGCAAAGCATAATCGAACAGAATATGGCCTCCCGTAGAGAGGCCGCCGAGCAAGCGGAAGTCATTGCCGAAGAGCATTCACACCAGTTTATGGAGTGGGTTCGTTCACTGGAATCGGTCGACAGCATTCGCGAATATCGTACCCAGAGCATGGCGATTAAAGATGAGCTGGTTGAGCGGGCAATGAACAAGTTGGCGCAGGGAGCAGACACAGAGCAGGTGCTGCTGGAACTGGCTAACCGCCTGACCAACAGACTGATCCATGCTCCGACCCAGGCCCTGACAGCTGCCAGTCGTCAGGGGGACCTCAATGCTTTGGGTCAATTGAGAACCGCGCTCGGCTTGGATAAACACTAAGGTTAGCGAGCTAAATGAAGGAATCCGTTATCCGCAAGCTGGAAGGCTTGCTTGAGCGTAATGAAGAAGTATTGGCCCTGCTCAGTGACGCAGATGTCATAGCGGATCAGGACAGGTTCAGAGCCCTGTCACGGGAATATGCTCAGCTTGAAGATGTGGTCAAAGGCTTTAAGGCCTACCAGCAGGCGCAGGCGGATCTGCAAACCGCACAGGAGATGCTGGCCGAGGAAGATCTTGAGCTGAAAGAGATGGCTCAGGAAGAGATCAAGGCGGCCCGCGCTCAGTTGGAGCTGCTGGAAGGTGAGTTGCAAATTCTGCTGTTGCCCAAAGATCCCAATGATGCCAGCAACGCCTTTCTGGAAATCCGTGCCGGTGCCGGCGGTGATGAAGCCGCTATCTTTGCCGGTGATCTATTCCGTATGTATAGCCGTTATGCCGAGAGCCAGCGCTGGCAGGTCGAAGTCATGAGCGCCAGCGAAGGCGAGCATGGCGGTTTCAAAGAGGTGATAGCCAAGGTCAGCGGTGACGGTGTTTACGGCAAACTCAAGTTTGAGTCCGGTGGTCACAGGGTACAAAGGGTGCCGGAAACCGAATCCCAGGGGCGGGTGCATACCTCGGCCTGTACCGTGGCCGTTATGCACGAAGTGCCCGAGGCCCAGGCGGTGGAAATCAACCCGGCCGAGCTGCGTATCGACACCTTCCGCTCTTCCGGTGCCGGTGGTCAGCACGTTAACAAAACCGACTCGGCAATTCGTATTACCCACTTGCCCACAGGCTTGGTGGTGGAATGCCAGGATCAGCGCTCGCAGCACAAGAACAAGGCTCAGGCCTTGAGCGTGCTGGCGGCGCGGTTGCAGGCGGCCGAAGATGAAAAGCGCCGCAGCGCCGAAGAATCTACCCGTCGCTCTCTGGTGGGTAGCGGTGACCGCTCCGAGCGGATCCGCACCTATAATTTCCCTCAGGGAAGGGTGAGCGACCACAGGATCAACCTGACACTGTATCGTCTCAATGAGGTGATGGAAGGAGACCTGGAGCAGCTGCTTGAGCCCTTGATGCAAGAGCATCAGGCCGACATGCTGGCGGCTCTGTCCGACGAATAAAAGGACTGTCTGTGACTAAACTCAATATTGCCGAGGCCCTGCAATGGGCCTCTTCTATGCTGGCCGCATCGTCCGAGTCTGCCCATGCAGATGCCGAAGCCCTGTTGCTGCATTGCTTGGGCAAGAGCCGCAGCTTTCTCTATACCTGGCCCGAAAGAAACTTGTCTGCCGAGCAGCACAAGCAGTTTATTCAGATGGTGCAGCGTCGCAGCCAAGGTGTGCCCGTGGCCCATATTGTCGGTGAGCGCGAGTTCTGGTCACTGCCTTTTATTGTCAACGAATCCACCCTTATTCCGCGCCCGGACACCGAAATTCTGGTGGAAACTGCGCTTAATCTGCCGCTTTCAGATGATATCGCCGTGCTGGATCTCGGCACAGGTACCGGTGCTATCGCACTGGCACTGGCCCATGAACGGCAAGGCTGGCGAGTGACTGCTGTCGATAAGGTCGAGGCAGCGGTGGAGCTGGCCTGTGCCAACAGGGATAACCTGAAGTTACCGCAGGTGGAGATCCTTCAGAGCGACTGGTTTTCGGCAGTTCAGGGGCGTAAGTTCCAGCTGATTGTTTCCAACCCTCCCTATATCGAGGAGGATGACGAGCATCTTGATATGGGCGATGTGCGCTTTGAACCTCGCAGCGCCTTGACTGCCGCCGATCAGGGCTTTGCCGACCTATTCCATATCGCAGCCCATGCCAGGGAGCATTTGCTGCCGGGCGGTTATCTGTTGCTGGAGCATGGTTATGCTCAGGCCGTGAACCTCAGGGAAAAACTTGCCGAGCTCGGTTATCAGCAGGTGGCCACGGTACGTGACTTTGGCTCCAATGAAAGATGTACTCTGGGTTTGTGGCCCGGTTGAGTGCCTGTGCCCGGGACTCACACCCGGGCTTGAAAACCGCGAATATCGTCCCCGCTTCCTGTCATAATTCCGCCTTTTCGACAGCGGCTTGGCCTTGGTGCTGAGCACTGCGATAGGGTACACTGTCGCCTTTGTTCACCTACAGATAGCTATCCGATGGAAACTTTTTACAGCCTGTATCCGGCAGTTAAACACCTGCACATGACTCTAATCGCCGTCAGCGTATTGCTGTTCATTGTGCGTTTCGTGCTTAAGCTGCGTCAGTCAGCCATTATGGACAAGAAACTGTTGAAGGTAGGTCCGCATGTGATCGATACTTTCCTGCTGCTGTCCGGATTGACTCTGTGTTTTATGATCAAGCAGTATCCCTTCGTCGATCCCTGGATGACAGAGAAGATAGGCGCAGTGGTCGCTTACATACTGCTGGGCGTGATGGCGCTCAAGTCCAACCGTAATCTGATCTTCCGGATCTTCGCCTTCCTCGGTGCTCTGGGCTGGGTGGTTTATGCGGCAAAACTGGCACACTTCAAACAAGCGGTAATTCTGGGGTAATGCAACAATATTCTCTTAAGCAAGACGAACTCTCTCTGCCCGAGTCGGCATTTGAGCTTTGCCAACATCTGGGCTTTGGCCTGGCCAAACAGGCCAACTGGGCCTGGCTGGAACTGTCCGGCTCGGTGCTCAGTCATTATCTGGTGGATCAGCAGCGGCGCTTTCAGGCGCTGCTGAATTGGTTTTACAAGGATCTGGGGTTTGCCCCCAGGGAAGACTATTTTTCCCGGCAGGCGGCCGATCTCGGCCAATGTATTCTCAGCCGCCAAGGGAACAGCACCACATTGGCAACTGTGCTTATGTTGCTGGGCAAACAGCTGGACTTGAAATTCGATCCTGTACTGCTGCCGGGCACCACAGTGCTGGCCTGCCATGTGGGCGGTGAACTCATCTATCTCGACCCGCTTCAGGGGGAGCGCCTCAGCAAAGAGCGCTTGCATGCCCTGGTTCGCGGCGAACTGGGGAACTGTGCGCCGCTGAAGGCGTCTTACCTCAAGCCGGTTGGCACCCAGAGGCTGATGACCCGCATGCTGCATGAACTCAAGGCCGGAGCCATAGTCGCCCATGAATTTGAAGTCGCGATGGAGTGCTGTAATTTGCTGCTTGAATGGCATGCCGACGATCTCAGCCTGCACCGGGAGCGTGCATTTATTGCCCAGCAACTGGGGGCGATTCATGTCGCCAGCGCCGATCTGCAGTATTTTGTCGACAACAGCCCGCACGACCCTGTGGTCGAGCTGGTAAAGATGCAACTCAGAGAACTGGGAGACGAGCCTCAGACCTTTCATTGAACCTGCCCGTGAGGGCAGTGATAAAAATATAAATATTAAAATAAAACAATAAATTGCAATCGCAAGGGAGATAGGACCTATGAGCAGTACCTCACAGGCGGCCACTGAAATGACTGCGTTGGTGACCAATGACGCCACCGCGCTCGGCATTCTGGCCGCTATTCTCGGCTTCGTTTTTTATACCAACAGCAGCAGCCATCCTTTCTGGCAGAAGTTTTACCGCTTCATCCCGGCCTTGCTGCTGTGTTACTTCTTGCCATCCTTGCTCAATACCTTTGGGATTGTCGATGGCAGCAGCTCCAAACTTTACTATGTGGCGTCCCGTTATTTGCTGCCGGCCTGTCTGGTATTGTTGATCCTCAGCGTCGACCTCAAAGCCATTCTGGGGCTGGGTCCCAAGGCGGTAGTGATGTTTTTGACCGGCACCATGGGCATTGTCATAGGTGGCCCGATTGCCCTGCTTATCATGTCGGCAATCGACCCGACATTGACCGCTGGCCACGGCCCGGACGCAGTCTGGCGCGGCATGACCACACTCGCCGGCAGCTGGATTGGCGGCGGTGCCAACCAGGCGGCGATGAAAGAGATTTATGAAGTGGGCGGCAATATCTTCTCCGTGATGGTGACTGTCGATGTGATAGTCGCCAACATCTGGATGGCCGTGCTGCTGTTTATGGCATCCAGGGCCAAGGAGATAGATGCCAAGACAGGTGCAGATACCAGCGCCATTGAAAGCCTCAAGGCCAAGGTGGAGCAATATCATGCCGAAAACGCCCGGATTCCCAGTCTGCGCGACATTATGCTGATAGTGGCTGTGGGCTTTGGTATTACCGGTCTGGCCCATGTCGGCGCCGACCTGCTGGCTCCCTGGTTTGCGACCAACTATCCCTGGACCGAGCAATACAGTCTGACCTCCGGATTCTTCTGGCTGGTGGTGATAGTCACTACCATAGGTTTGCTGCTGTCATTCAGCCCAGCCCGTCATTTGGAAGCGGCCGGCGCCTCCAAGATAGCCTCGGCCTACCTCTATATACTGGTGGCTACAATCGGTTTGCATATGGATGTATCCCAAATTCTGGATACGCCGATTTACTTCCTGGTGGGCATTATCTGGATGCTGGTGCATTCGGGATTGATGCTGCTGGTGGCCAAGCTTATCCGTGCGCCGCTGTTTTACATGGCGGTGGGCAGCCAGGCCAACGTTGGCGGCGCGGCGTCTGCGCCCGTAGTGGCTGCGGCCTTCCATCCGGCACTGGCACCCGTAGGTGTACTGCTGGCGGTATTCGGCTATGCTTTAGGCACTTATATGGCCTGGCTCTGTGGCCAGTTGCTGCAGGCCGTGGCCGGCTGATTTAAGTTAACGCCGCATGAGCGGCATTCAAGAGAGAAGTTGCGATGAGTAATAAAACCATACATCTGGGGGCTATCGAGATAGCCAATGACAAGCCCTTTGTGCTGTTCGGTGGCATGAATGTACTCGAGTCGCGGGACTTGGCGATGACCATTGCCGAAACCTACGCGGAAGTCACTCAGAAGCTGGGGATCCCTTATGTGTTCAAGGCCTCCTTCGACAAGGCCAACCGCTCATCCGTCAACTCCTATCGTGGCCCCGGCATGGAAGAAGGTTTGAAAATCTTCCAGGAGATCAAGGATACCTTCAAGCTGCCATTGATTACCGATGTGCATGAGCCTTACCAGTGCGCGCCTGTGGCCGAAGTGGTCGACATCATCCAGTTGCCGGCCTTCCTGGCGCGCCAGACAGATCTGGTGGTGGCCATGGCCAAGACAGGGGCTATCATCAATGTGAAAAAGCCTCAGTTCCTGGCGCCCCATGAGATGCGGCATATCATCAAGAAATTCAACGAAGCGGGTAATGATGAGATCATTCTCTGTGAGCGTGGCAGCTGCTTTGGTTATAACAACCTGGTGGTGGACATGCTGGGCATGGATGAGATGAAGCAATCCGGCTACCCGGTGATCTTCGATGCCACCCATGCGCTGCAGCGCCCTGGCGGCCGTGAAGATTCTGCCGGTGGTCGTCGTGCCCAGGCAACCGAACTGGCCCGCAGCGGTATGGCGCTGGGACTGGCCGGGCTGTTTATTGAGGCGCACCCGGACCCGGATAATGCCAAGTGTGATGGCCCTTGTGCTTTGCCACTGCAGCAACTGGAAGGATATCTGAGCCAGATGAAGGCCGTTGATGATCTGGTGAAGTCTTTCCCGGCGCTGGATACCAGTCGCTGAGCCAAGCGCTTGGTTAACCTTGCCTAAGCTGCTGAAAGCTGCACCTTTGGTTGAATAGCGAATCACCAGGATAGCGTGTTAGTCTCAAACGCCCGCAATCGCGGGCGTTTTTCGTTTCAGTCATGGCTTGCGGTTCATCGGCAAGCATTCTCGGGCGCAAAGGTTTGTCCTTCAAGAAGCTGTTGCTGCTAGCCTGGCTTCTTATCAAAGATAAAGAAACCCTTAAAAAACTCTGGCAAAGGCCCAGGTTGACCCTGGCCATCAGTATCAGCAGTTGTCTGGGCTCCATAGGTTGGTTCAGCGCCATGTCGCTCACGGCCGTGCCTTATGTGAAAACGCTCGGGCAGGTGGAAGTTTTCTTTATGATGCTGATCTCCAGCCTTTGGCTCAAGCAGCTGGTCAAGGTCAAGGATATGGGCGGCCTGGTACTGATTGCCCTGGCCGCGGTATTGGTACTTTGGGGATGATTTAGTTGCGTGGCTCCAGCGCTTTTATCTGGGCCACCAGTTCGCTGTTGATTGGCAGTGTGAGCCCATATTGCTCGGCGCGCTGCTGCAGGTAACCGTTGATATAGTCAATTTCCGTCTTGCGGCCATGCTTGAGGTCCTGATACATGGAAGAGTAGTTGGCGGCGGTTAGCCGTATCACTTCCTTGACTCTGGCGTGCAGCGCATCGAACGTCAGTGCTATGCCTTCCTGCTTGGCCACCTGTAACAGCTCATCGAGAATGGCGCAGATTGTTCCCTCAAACTCGGGGGCGGCCAGGGCACCGTTGTTGACTCTGTGAATGGCGGTCAGCGGATTGATAACGGCGTTGACCGCCAGCTTTTGCCACAGGGCTTCGAGAATGGCATCACTCCACTGACTGCCGGGAATGGCATTGAGCAGAGCGGTTTTCATCGCCTCTGGCGTGGGGGCGCCGATTAAGTCACCTATCTGGGTCAGGCCTCTGCCGGTTTGGCGAATATGATTGCTGCTGAGTTTCAGCGCCGCCTGGCTGGTGGTGCCCAGGCTCAGCGGCCGGCCATTCAGCTTGGCAGCCAGACTCTGATGTGGGCCAAGCCCGTTGTGCAGCAGCAAGATGCGGCAATCCGGGTGAAGTTTTGGCAGCAAAGGCTCCAGCGCCGCTTCAACCTGATAGGCTTTGACTGTGACCAGCAAAAGATCGAGCTGCTTGAGCTTGCTCGAGTCCTGCGCCAGGCACAGAAAGGATGTTTGCAGACTCTGGTCGCCAAGCTCCAGGGTATAGACTTGCTCTTCGCCCTGCTCAGCCAATGGCGGGGTGTTAGCTCTGGGTAATAACCAAGGTTCAAGCCCGGCTGCGGCCAGTTGCTGCGCCAGCAGTTGCCCTATGGCCCCAACGCCGAGGATCCCTATCTGCATCCGGGCTACTCCCTCAACATGGCGGCGCCAAAATACTTGCGATAGCCCCAGAGTGAGAAGTAGAAGAGTACGACTCCGGCCATATCGGCGACAAAGTCGGCCATATCGGCACTGCGGTAAGGCAGGCGGGATTGCACCATCTCTATCAGAATGCCGTATCCGGCCAGGGTGGCAAACATCAAGTACCAGCGGGGACGAAATGCCAGATAGGTCAGCCAGGCGAGGGCAAAGAAACTACCTATATGACCCACTTTATCAAGGTTAGGGATGCTCTGAGGGTAGTTAGGCTTGGAAAAAACCAGGTAGCTGATCACCGCCAGGGCAATCAACAAAGCAATTTTAAACAGCAGCTGTCGGTTAATCACAAATCACGCAGGGTTGGAAAGCTTGGCGAACATCATAGTCAAAATAAAGCCTGGCTGTCATCAGCAGACGTGGATTTATTCAGCTCGGCTTCAACTTAGGGTAGACTGGCGCTATTGGTTTGGCTGATAAGTAAAAGGCGACGAAATGCCCTCATTCGATATAGTGTCAGAAGTAGATGCTGTAGAACTGCGAAACGCGGTGGATAACAGTAAACGTGAATTGGATACCCGCTTCGATTTCCGCGGGGTGGAATTTGCGGTGGAGTATAAAGACTTTGTGGTGACTCTGTCGGCAGAGTCTGACTTTCAGTGCAATCAGATGGTGGATATTTTAAGAACCCAATTGAGCCGTCGTAATGTGGATCCCAAGGCGATGGAAGTGGATGAGAAGGCGATCCACAGCGGCAAGATGTTCTCTTTGAAGGTCAAGTTCAAACAAGGCATCGAGACCGATGTGGCCAAGAAGCTGGTAAAACAGATCAAAGACAGCAAGATTAAGGTGCAGGCGCAAATCCAGGGCGACTCGGTACGGGTCACAGGCAAGAAGCGTGACGACTTACAGGCTGTGATGGCGCTGGCCCGCAATGCCGAGCTGGGCCAGCCGTTCCAGTTCAATAACTTCCGCGACTAGTCGTTAATCTGCGACTTGAGCGTATTCTGAGCAGTATCGGCCCGCCTCGGCGGGCTGTTTTTTTGCACCAGCCAAATCAGCAGCAGCACGGGCAAGCCTATGATGCTGGCGCTGACAAAGAAATTCACATAGCCAAAGGCGTTGACCCAGGCGCCGGAGAAGCCGGCAATAAACTTGGGAAACAGTAACATCACCGAAGACAGCAGCGCATACTGAGTGGCACTGTAGCCACTGCTGGTGAGGCTGGAAAGGTAGGCGATAAAGGCCGCTGTGGCGATACCGCCGCTGAAGTTGTCCACCGAAATTGCCAGGGTCAGCAGTGGCACGTTGTAGCCCACCATGGCCTGCAGGGCGAACAACAGATTGGTGGTGGCCACCAGGAAGGCGCCGACATAGAGGATTTTTATGGTGCCGAAGCGTGCCAACAACACCCCGCCGAATGCCGAGCCCACCAGGGTCATGATCAGACCATAGACCTTGCTCAAGGTGGCTATCTCCTCCTTGCTGAAGCCCATATCCACATAGAAAACATTGGCCATGATCCCCATGACAATATCCGAGATCCGGTAGCAGGAGATCAGCATAAGGATCAGAATCGCGCTCTTGCCGTAGCGGCGAAAGAAATCGATAAAGGGCAGGGCCACGGCACTGTAAAGCCAGGAGATAAAGGCGGCCATCCTATCTGTTCCGGCCTGGGTCAGCTGCTTGGCTTCCTGCTCTTGAATTGCTCTGTCTTTACTTTTGACGCCGAAGATCAGCAACCAGAGCAGCAGAATGAGCCCCATAGATGCCAGAGTGACTGCATCTGTATTCAGGGCCTGACTCGGAAAGTAGGATTGCAGTACCTGGGTGAAGGGTTCAGCCAGGCTAAAACAGAAATAAAGCCCCAGCAGCAGGAGCAGCAACTTGCCATGGCGCAGGATAAACAGGTTGGCCGGCGCGGCCCAGACAGAGAGTCTGGGTGCCAGGTTGGCCCTGAGTCTGTCTCTGAGGTTGGCTTCCTCTTCCCCTATAGAGCTGATATCCACAGCCGGCTCTTTGGCAAAAAGTGTCGCCAGTATGCCTATGCCCATGAGGCCAGCCATTACCAGATAGGCGGTTTGCCAACTCTGGAGATCATAGCTTTCCGGCGTGGGAGAAACCCAGGCGGCGATAGTCAGTGAGCCTGCAGTGGCTATGATCATCGCGCTGCGATAGCCCACCTGATAGGCGGCGGCCAGTGCCGCCTGCATTTTTTCCGGCGCCGACTCGATACGAAAGGCATCGACCACTATGTCCTGGGTGGCGGAGGAAAAGGCCACCATCAGCGCAAAGAGTGCCAGATGGGTGAGATCTTCCATGGGGTCACTGCCGGCCATCCCCAAAATGGCAGCTATCAGTAATAGCTGGGAGAACAGCATCCAGCCGCGGCGGCGGCCAAAGAGTTGGCTGAACAAAGGCAGGGGCATGCGATCGACCAGAGGGGACCAGGCCCACTTAAAGGCATAGATCAAGGCTACCCAACTGAAATAGCCGATGGCGGCCCTGTCTACCCCGGCTTCCCTGAGCCAGAAAGACAGGGTGGAAAATACCAGCATCAGCGGCAGGCCGGCGGAAAAACCGAGCAGCAATAAGATGAGTACCCGCTTGTGGAAATAGATACTCAGGGCGTCTCGGGTGCTGGCAAAAAAAGATTGAGGCATGGCACGGCTTGGTGAGAGTCAAAGGCCTTAGAGTAAAAGCCCGCGCCTGCGACTTCAAGGTGTGCTTGGGTGTTTGCCCAATAAAAAATCCCCGGCAAAGCCGGGGATTGGTCGCCCGTGTCATTAAAGTGTCACCCGGGCGGGGTAGATTAACGTCTGTCTCAGGGCCTGACGCCGATACAGCCTTCGGGTATGGGGCCACCACCGAACAGGTATTCACAGCAGTCGTCCAGTTGCTGGCGCAAAAACTGGTTACCGCGCAATACCCAATCGGGCCATTTATCGAAGGCGTACAACAAGTGCCAAAATACGCGTTCGACATCCGTTTGCGCTTCCCCCTGCAAGTTCAGCTGATGCCATTCTTCCAGGGTATCCCACAGATACAATCTGACTTCATTAAATTCCAGCTTGTCGCTCAAGAATGCTTTGCCGTAATGAGCCAGTTGGGGCGCTTTCACATCGATGAACTCTTCCGGGGTCATCAGATCGCCTCCTTATGTTTGCCAGGTTCAGTATAGACAGCTTTTTGATACTGAACCGGGCCTGGGGTTAATTTCTGGGCAGAAGTGTGGCTTTCTTCAACAAAACCTGGGTAACCGGCACGTCGGGCCAACCCAAGGTGCTGTTGGTGCCTGTCTCTACCAGCGCCATATTCTGCAGAACTTCAAGCCCTTGGCTGACTTCACCGAATACGGCATAGCCCCAGCGCCTGGAGGAAGGGTCGAGCTTTTTGTTGTCGGCTACATTGAAGTAAAACTGGCGGGTGGCCGAATGGGGAGCATTCTCTCTGGCCATGGCTATAGTGCCTAGGCTGTTGGATAGGCCGTTGCCCGACTCATTGACTATCGGCTGGTCTGACGGTAGTTCTTCATACTTGGGGCTGAGGCCGCCGCCCTGAACCACGAAATCAGCAATAATGCGGTGAAACAATGTGTTGTTGTAGTCGCCGCGCACCACATAGGTGAGAAAATTGTCCACAGTAATGGGCGCCCGGGTGCGATCGAGCTCGACCACGATTTTGCCCATGCTGGTATCAAATTCCACTTGGGGGTAGAGATTGTCTTTTTGTATATCCAACGCCAGCGCCAGCTGACTGGTCAGCATCAATACGGCTGCGAGTATCCATCGGCTCATGACCAGATTCCTTATCATAGTGTTGCAGACGGGCCTGCCCGTGAGTCACAGACCGGCCCAATAAATTACTGTTGCAAAAAGCTGTGCAGCTCGGGGTCGTTGAGTATTTCGCCGGTCAACTGGGTGATCAGCTTGTTCATGTCCAGTTCCAGCGAGGCGAAGTCGGCACTGAATGGGCCCTTGAGCAGTCCCTTGGCCTTATAACGCTTGGTCAGGGTATGGCTGCTGTTTTTCGCCAGCAGATTGATGCTGACATTGGTTTTGGCTTCGAAGCCGAAGCCGGATTCATCCACATCAGTGAGCAGTTCAATCAGTTGTAACTGCACCTCTTTTCCACTGGCGGGATCGATTCGGTATCCGGCCTTGGCAAAACCTTGACGGAACAGTTGATCCAGCTGGACCCTGGGTGGCTCCGCCGGGCTGACCAGACGTGCGGCTTTGCCATCTTCATTGAATCGCACAATAAAGTTGGCGGTGCGGGTATCCAGGGTTTGCAGCGCCAGAGCCGGCTCTAGCGAAGTCTGTGGCGTGACCGCAGGCAGTTCAGGGCTCAGGGCAATAAAGTTGGGGGTATGACTGGCGCAGCCAAAGAGCAGCGCCGACCCCAGCATCAAGGTAGCAAGCCGTTTCATAAAAATCCGAAGCTGTAAAAAAGGTGGCATCAGGATAACCAGATTTGAGTTTGGCTTCCAGCATCTGGTTATGTCAGATAACCGGCTTGGGTTCGGTCTGGGGGAGATTTTTTTGCGGGTTCTTTGCGCGCAGGCCACCAAGGGACAAACTCGAGTATCAATCTGGGAAAACCGCTAGCTTAGATTATCAAGGAACATCGCTGTCAGTTACCGTTTCTGAATGACACAGTAAACCGGATAAGACCCCGCATAGCGGTTTTTTCATTTTTGTAACATTCAAGGCTTCAATCTCCGATGGCGACAGGGTAGAGTCAAGTTATTGCTCTAAAAACACCTGTTGGGAATATGTTGGAATTGAAATCCGGGCCTTTGCCGACGACTCAATCCGGGGTTGCAACCCAGGCGGCACCTGACTCTTTGATAGATGTTCACGGCCGGCCTCTGTTTGGTCATTTCGACGGGCCGCCGAAAAGCCTGGGATTGGCAGACTTTCAGCTGTTCAATGAGATGGACCGCAGGGTTTCACGCCTGAAACAGCGTTGCAGTTATAAGCAGTTTGAGTTTATTGGCCTTAACAGCCCCAGATGGATGCTGGGCGTTGCCCTGGCGGATATCGCCTATCTTGGCAGTGGTTTCTGTTATCTGTTTGATTTGCAGAGTCGTCGCATGTATCAGCAGAATCTGCTGCGGCCACCCGCTGGTTTTAACCTGAGCCGTTCGCCATGGCAGGGGGAGAGCCGTATGGGCGGCATTCACTTTCGGCGTGAGCAGGGACAATGGCAACTGAGTCTGGATCTTAAACTACAGGGAATGCCACTTGAGGGGGAGCTGACCTTGGTTCCCGAACCGCTCAGCTTGCCGATGGCGCTTTGCAGTCCAACCGGTTACAGCGGTTGGACCTATACCCAGAAACACAATGCCCTCAAGGTTTCCGGCCAGTTGTCCTTCAATCATGAACCCCAGCCGTTGCTGCATGCCAGAGCAGGTTATGACTTTTCCGCAGGCTTTATGCGCCGGGAAACCAGTTGGCGCTGGGCCTCTATCAATGCCGATATTGATGGCAAGGGGGTGGGGCTAAACCTGGCGGCCGGAGTCAACGAGACCGGCTCTTGTGAAAACGTGCTCTGGGTTGATGGTGCCAGGCATTTGCTGTCGCCGGTGCATTTTGAGTTTGACCGCATGGCAGCATCAGGCGGCCAATGGCGAGTTTGGTCTGAGCGCGGCGATCTGGAGTTGGTATTTTCGCCCTTGGGGTGCCGCAGCGAAAGGCTCAACCTGGGGCTGCTTAAAAGCAATTTTCGCCAGTATACCGGGCTGTTTTCCGGTTGGGTCAAAGACTCCCTGGGCAAGCGCCATGAGCTGGTGCAGCAGAGCGGCCTGACAGAAGATCACTTTGCCAAGTGGTGAGCTGGAATAAAAGGAATAAAAATGGATTTCAATTTACTTATTTCCCATCCTGAATGGCTGCTGCTGGTATTGGCGCCGCTGTTCTTCATCTGCATGGCATTGGAGTGGTTTTTCGGTGACCGCCTCAGACGTTTGCCTGAGAATGCCCGCTATCGGCCGGCGGAGGTTTTCTGTAACTTTGTGCTGGCAGGCATGCACCAGGGCGCCGATATTCTCACAGGGTTACTGCTGGCCAAACTGTATTTGTGGTTATTCGGCTGGCGTTTGTTCGACATTGAGATGAATGGCTGGACCTTTGTACTGCTGATGCTGGGGCAGGACTTTTGCTATTACTGGTTCCACCGGGCCAGCCACAGATGCCGCTGGATGTGGGCAGCCCATGTAGTGCACCACAGCTCGGAAAATATGAATTTTTCCACCGCCTTTCGTCAGAGCCTGATGTACCCATTGGCGGGCATGTGGCTGCCTTTAGTGATCATAGGCTTCGACCCCAACTGGGTGGTATTTGTGGTGCTGCTTAATCTGGGCCTGCAATTTTTTGTCCATACCCAGGCCATCAAACGTCTTGGGCCCTTGGAGTGGGTATTCAACACGCCGTCTCATCACAGGGTGCACCATGGCCGTAATCCTCAGTACATAGATAAGAACTACGCCGGGGTGTTGATCATTTGGGATAGATTATTCGGCAGCTTTGAGCCTGAGCGGGAAACCGTGCGCTATGGTATTACCAAGCCAGTGAACAGCTTTAATCCTGTGACAGTCACTTTTGCCGAATGGCGCGATATGTTGGCGGAAGTGAGTCGCCCCGGGCTTAGTTTCAGGCAGCGTTGGCGTTTGCTGTTTGCGCCGCCGGCCAGTCAGGAGTTGCCCAGCTCCGGCCTCGGAGGATATGCTGATGGCCCTGACAGTTCCAAGGAAGCTAAGGAGTACTGATGAAGCTTTTTGTGTTTGACCATTGTCCCTATTGCGTCAAGGCTATGATGCTGGTGGGGCTTAAGGCGTTGCCGGTGGAGCGGGTCTATCTGCAAAACCATGATGTGGAGTCCAGAATAGCTATGGTCGGCGCCAATATGGTGCCCATTTTACAAAAAGCCGATGGCAGCTTCATGGCCGAGAGCCTGGATATCGTCAGTTATCTGGATAATCTGGATGGTAAGCCGGTCATTACCCTTGCCAGCCAGGCCGATGCTGTCAGCCAATGGCAGGAGGCATCCGGTTATTTCAGCAGTCGCTTGCTCTATCCCCGCAGTGTGTTGCTCGGTCTGCCTGAATTTGGCAGCCAAGAGGCGATTGCCTGGTTTACCCAAAACAAGAGCGCCATGATAGAGATGTCTTTCGAAAAAGCGCTTGCGCAAACGGCCGATTATCTTGAGGGGCTGGCTAAGTGTTGGCCGCGGCTCGACTGGCTGCAATTGCCGTCGGAGCGGGGCAATAAGTTGACTATTGATGATATCAACCTGTTCCCCGGCCTGAGAAACCTGACCATGGTCAAGGGGCTGGTATTTCCGGCCAGAGTGCGCGCCTATATCGAAGAAGTGGCGGCGCTGACTCAAATCGACTTGTACGACGACAGAGCCGTCTGAGCGCCTTCATCTGAGTCATACAACTACACCCAAAAAAAGACAGGCCAGTGCTGGACCTGTCTTTTTCATTCGTTTTCACTTTAGGGCAAGTGCTACTTTTAACCCGGCTTTTTCAACTCAGCTTTTTCAGCACTCTCTTTGTTCAACGCTCTCTTTGTTGATGCACTGTGCGTTGTCTGTGCTCCTGAGCACGGCTGGGCTGGCGTCGCTCCGCCTGATGGCGTTGTGGCTGAGCTCGCTGCGGATGCTGCACCTTCGATTGACTCTGAGGCTGATAGTGTCTCTGTGGCCGCTGTTGTTTATCTGCCTGTTGCCGGCGCTTTTCAGCTTGTCTATAAGTAGTGTTAGTGTGCCGGTTTGAGGCCTGTTGCAACTGTCTGTCTCTGGCCTGATGTTTAACCCGCATCGTTTTGTCGGCGGCGTTGGCACTGCTATTGGCACTCCTATATGACGGCTGCTGTGACAGTTGGCGAACTTTTTGTGGCTCGCCCTTATGCATCTTTTCCCTCTTGTCAGCGGCGCGCCATTCACGGCTATTGTGTTCCTTGCGCTTTTTTAGCTCATGCTGCAACTGCTTTTGTTGCTTGTTTCTGTCCTGATGCAGCCTCTGGCTGTGGTTGTAGCTGCGGGCCTGGGATTCATAACGCTTGTGCGGCTTGTTGTATACCGCCTTATTGTAGCGTTGTTGCAGCCCAGGGTGACGATAATGGGCGCCACGTCTGTGGTGCGGGTTATGGCTCCAGCGCTGGGCTCCCTGGCTATAGGCCAGTCGCGGACGGTAGTGATTATAGTGTTTGTGGCGATAATCGACCCAGATCACTCTGTCATGCCAATGAAAGGCGCTGAAGAAGAAGTTAAATGAAATGCTGACCCCGGAACTGCGCCAGTAAAACGGACTGGAGTGGTAGCGCACATATCCGGGGAAAGGGTCCCAATAGATAGGCGGATAGCTGCTCCAGTGCCAATGGCCATAGACACGGCGACTGTCGTAGTAAGGGACATAGATCACCTCGGTGCGGGTCGGCGCTATCACTATCTGACGTTCGTCGCGTCTGGCGTTGAGGTTACCCAGGTCGTTTAATGAGTCGGCATCCCAGGCGGCTTGTCTCAGGGTTTGAATCCCATCCATTACCCGGCCTTCATCGGCGATAAAGGCTTCGCCCAAACGGGCAGTCCAGTCCAGATCTGTGCTCATCTTGTTCAATACTTCCGGAAAGGCGATAAGCGCCATCACACTGGGGTCCCAATCCTGGTTCTCGGCTTCGGCCATCAGGCGTTCATTGCTCCAATGGTTGCGCTGTTTGCGCCAGCGCTGTGCCTGCACCAGTTCCAGTGGATAGGTTGAGGCGATCAGCATATGGGTCAACAAGGTGTCCGGATAGAGAGCGATAGGGGAGAGCAGCTGCATCAGCTCGGGTTCCCGGATATCACTGCCGGATTCGGCGGCCTGCAGCGCTGTAGTTGGCAGGCCAAACAGACACAGGACAAGTACACTGTGCTGCAGCCAGATTTTCAGCTTGTTCATGGTTGCCTCCTTTAGGCCGGTATGGTTACCAGCCTGGCAAGTGAGCTAACTGAGGCCTTGCGATGCAATTCCCCATCAGTGACTTCAGGATAAGTGGCCTTTGATGAACATAAGCTGAAGGCTTTTGGGTGGCTAAATATTATCCAGTGAATGGGCAAAAGGTTTTGCTTTTTTAAGGTCAGGCCCTGGTTGTGAGCGGTTTTATCAAAACAGTCATTTAGATCGTAATTGGGAAGCTTAAACTGGATAAACTGTGTACTGAGTCACAGTTTATGGGAGCACAAGTCTCCACCCTGTTATAGCTATTTATCTTTAGTCGCTATTGAGTGCGGCTATCGCCAACAAGCAAAAGGAGTGTATATGGCAACCAAGAAAGTCAAGGCACCCACCATAGATATAGGTATCTCTGATGCGGATCGTAAAACAATCGTCGCAGGGCTTTCGGCGCTGCTGGCCGACAGTTATACCCTGTATCTGATGACCCATAATTTCCATTGGAACGTCAAAGGGCCGCAGTTCAACAGCCTGCATCAGATGTTTATGGATCAATATACAGAGCAGTGGAATGCTCTGGATGAAATTGCTGAGCGGATCCGCGCCCTGGGGTATCCGGCGCCCGGGACTTATAAAGAGTTTGTGCGTCTGGCATCCATCAAGGAAGTGGAAGGCGTGCCCTCTGCCAATGAGATGATATTGCACCTGGTCGAAGCCCAGGAGGCTACGGCCCGCACCGCCAGAGCCCTGTTCCCCGTTATCGACAAGGCCAATGACCAGCCGAGCGCTGATCTGCTGACCCGCAGACTGGAAGTTCACGAAAAGACTGCCTGGATGTTGCGTAGCTTGCTGGAGGAATAGCCTAAACGCTAGGCACTACGCATCAAAAAGCCGCCCCGGAGTGCTCCGGTGCGGCTTTTTTTTAATTACCTTTCTTGAAGTGGCATTTGTGCTGGCAAGGTTCGCTTACCCCAATCACATAGTTTGCCCATGTTGATGGGGCGTCACTCACTTGCCGCCTGGCTGCCACGCCAAGTCGTTTGGCGCTATTTATTCAAGGCTTAAGTGCCTTTAACAAGGTATCAGGCCTTTTCGGGAATACGTTCCAGTACCGCCAACAGCAGCTGCCAATATTGGCCCACTGTGGTGATATTCACCATTTCATCCGGGCTGTGGGGGAAGCGTATGGTGGGGCCGATAGACACCATATCCATGGCCGGATAGGGCTCCTTGAACAGGCCACATTCCAAACCGGCATGGATCACCATGATCACCGGCTCTTTATGGTAGATGTCCTGATAGGTGTCGCGCACAATCGCCATTACAGGAGACTGGCTGTCTGGCTTCCAGCCTGGGTAGGCGCCGGAAAGATCAATCTCGGCACCGGCCAGGTTGGCCAGGGCGATCAGCATGCCTTCAACCTGGCTGCGACCAGAGTCAATTAAGGAGCGGATCAGGCACAGGAGTTTGACATCCTGTTCGCTGGTATTGATCACCCCGAGGTTGAGTGAGGTCTCGGTCACGCCTTCAATCTCGTCACTCATTCGCATGACACCGTTGGGGCAGGCATGCAGCAGATCGATAAGAGTGTTCTGACTCTGCTCGCTCATCACCTTGGCAGGCAGCGGCACTTCGGTGAGAGTCAGGCAAGCGGCCGGATCGGCAACCGCCAGCTCTTCTCTAAGCAGTGCCTGGAAAGCCACGGCGGTTTCGCTCAAAGCTGTGGCTTGTTCGGCCGGTACCAGAATAGTGGCACTGGCTTCGCGGGGAATGGCGTTACGCAGCGAGCCGCCGTTGAATTCGGCCAGTTCCAGCTGCAGGCTTTCGCTGTGTTCAAACAGGAAACGGGCCAGCAGCTTGTTGGCATTACCGCGTCCCAGATGAATGTTCACCCCTGAGTGGCCACCCTTTAGCCCGGAGAGCGTCAGGTTGAATGCCTGGAAACCCTCGCCTGTGGCTTCCCAGACCATGGGCAGGGTGATCTCGGCATCCACGCCACCGGCGCAGCCCATGTAGATCTCGCCTTCCTGCTCGGAATCTGTGTTGATCAGGATTTCACCGCGAAGCATACCGGCTTCCAGGCCAAAGGCTCCTGTCATACCAGCTTCTTCATCTATGGTCAGCAGCACTTCCAGCGGTCCGTGGGGAATATCGTCACTGCCGAGAATGGCCAGCGCCGATGCCATGCCTATGCCGTTATCGGCACCCAGAGTCGTGCCCTGAGCCTTGACCCAGTCGCTATCAATCCAGGGCTGGATCGGATCTTTGACAAAGTCATGCTCTTTATCGGCATTTTTCTGCGGCACCATATCGATATGGGCTTGGATCACCACGGGTTTGCGGTTTTCCATCCCGGGAGTGGCATCTTTGCGAATAATCAGGTTACCGACTTTATCTTCGATAACATCAAGCTGACGGTCTTTGGCCCAGTTCTGAATATACTGGCTGAGCGCGGCTTCATGCTTGGATGGGTGAGGAATGGCACAGATTTGTTCAAACCACTGCCATAGAGGCTGAGGTTGCAATTGGCTGAGACTGGACACAGCAAACTCCTGATCTTTTCGTCTGGTTGGCGGGCTTGGACCGGGCCAAGCGCGAGTTGTCATCAGTCTATCACAGAGCGACGTAAGGGCGCAGAACCCAGTTGGGACAATTGTTTATTTGTGGCAGCGAAACTTGCCAGCCAGATATTGGTAATCCGGCGCCGGAAAGGGAATAATGCTGGGCGCCAATAAAAAATAATTAGGATGGGTCATGGTTGAATTTATTGATGTTACTGACCAGGATGCAATTTTCAGTGAGGCAGACTGGGATGCATTACTGGTGGTCAGCGCCGATGTGACGGCGTGTCCAATCGAAGAGGTGGCTATGCTGGCCTCCCACGGGGCTCAAGTTGACAAACGGGTGGGCAAGAGCCCAACCCTGTTGTTTGCTCCCGGGCTTGCCGGTGGCCGTTTGATTATCGCCCCGGTCGCGCCGCTTGGCGATTATGACGATGTGCGCGCCTTCGCCAATGCCGCCCGTGCCGGTATCGCCATTGCCCGTGACGCCGGAGCCAAAAGGCCGCTGTTGTGGGTCGATAAGCCTGCATCCTTAGGCGATGAATACGCCAAGGCAGATATGGTTGCGGCGCTGGCAACGGCGCAGGAGTTATGGCAGCCATTGGAAGCCCGTGAGGCGGGTGCCGCCCTTGACAGCATAGAAGCCATAGGGGTGATGAACGGCGCCGATGCTGGCATGCTCAATGCCATTGAAGCCGGCCGCACCCTTGCCAGAGATCTTTGTGGCACTGAGCCCGAGCGCATGGGCGCCCCTGCCTTTGCCGATTACTGCCTCAACGCCTTCAAAGAATCAGGGCTGTCGCTACAGGTCGTGGAAGACAGAGACATTCTCGAGCGGGACTATCCCTTGCTGAGCGCTGTGGCGCGGGCCTCTTTTGCCGTGGCCAGACATCAGCCCAGAGTCGTTAAATTGGAGTACCGCGGCGAAGGTGACATCCAGCACAACTATTTCTTTGCCGGTAAGGGCGTGGTGTATGACACAGGCGGCGCCGATCTGAAAGTGGCCGGCGCCATGGCCGGTATGAGCCGCGACAAGGGCGGCGCGGCTGCCGTGGCCGGTTTGATGAAGACCTTGTCATTACTCAAGCCCAAAGGCATTCGTGTGGTGGCCGAACTGGGGCTGGTACGCAACAGTATAGGCAGCGAAGCCTTTGTCACGGACGAAATCATCACAGCCCATTCGGGTGTCAGGGTCAGGATCGGCAATACCGATGCCGAAGGGCGTTTGGTGCTGGCCGACTTGCTGTCTCATCTGCGTTTAAAGGCGCAGGGCAGTGCGGCGCCCGAGCTATTCTCTGTGGCAACCCTGACCGGCCATGTGGTGCGAGCCTATGGAGCTTACAGTGCGGTAGTGGCCAACGCCGTTGCCGAGCAACAGGCATTGCCCAAGCGGTTGCAGGCCAGCGCCGAGCGTTACGGTGAAGGGCTGGAGCTGTCCCGTTTGCGTAAGGAAGATTTTGCCAAGGTGCGTGATGTTTCCGGTGCCTCTGAGCTACTTTCTTCCAATAATGCGCCCTCATCGGTTACCGCCAGAGGACACCAGTATCCGGCGGCCTTCCTGCTAAAGGCTTCCGGATTGGCACAACACGGGTTAAAAGACGTTCAGCCCATGGCCTATAGTCATCTGGATATTGCCGGCAGTGCCACTGAAGGCGATCCCCTCTATGGCAAACCTACGGCGGCGCCGCTGCTTGGGTTGTTTGCCTATATGACTGAGTAAGTCCTCAATGCCTCCCGGCCGACGCTGTCGGCCGGGTTATCCCTGCACTCTGTCCGTTGGCTTTTCTTTACTTGGCGACCGCTATGTTGGCATTACATGGCTCCGACATTTGCTGGATGTCATCTTACCTAAGTTCTCCATTGCAAACGGTTGGGTCAGAGCTGATTTGAAGCCGTTTGAATTGTCATCCACTACGAGCACTGAAAACAACAGAAAACTTTCAGACGGATTTTTAGTCAATCCTGTAACCGGGTGATCTAACTCACTTTAACTGGTCTTACCTCTTTGGGATCACGCTTTTACCCCTGTGGGGAGACTAACATTTGGGCACTGACTGACAGTCAATTACAGCGTTAGATTTTACTTAATTGGAATTAGCTTAGTTTAATTTGTTTTTGATTTATTTGTTTAGAATCAAGTGGTAAGGCGTATTTTTTACTGTGTTTCGAGATGTGTTATTCGGTGCTTTGGGTAAATCTTGTGTAACTTTTATGTAATTACCTTACAGTTTTAGGTGTGTTTTAAATTTTTTGCCTTAATACTTGTAATAAAATTACAGATAGCTATAATAGCTCTCGTTGGTTAGGCAAGCGCCTTCCACCTCTAGTCAATCCAGGATGGATAACTATCTCCAGGGAAATGAGTGACAAGTTGTCTCCACGGATATGAGAACCTCTAGTTCCAGGGAACCGAGCCAAGCTTCACTAGAGTATTTATTTCACAACTTTGTTAGGAGTATCGGCTATGTCTTACACAGGCAAAAACAACCTAGTTTATTGGAGCAACACCTGGTTTGATTGTCAGGTTTTGCGCGGCGGCATGTTCGCCATGAGTTTCAAGGGCTGACTACCCCTTTAAGTAGTTCCATCATCCATCAACCTTTGTTCACCACTTTGTGGTGTATTTAGACTCAAGTCGCAATAGAAGTTTTGCTTCTGTTGCCAGGTGTTACCCGCTAGCGCGGTAGACTCTTTCCCTTTTGGGTGCTTGATACATGTCTTGGCCTGCTCTTTGAGCAGGCTTTTTTTTGTTTGCGGCAAAATGTGAATAAATTGTGAGCTGGTGGGCATTTAATGGATACCACTGGCTGGCTAACTACTCTGGTGCTGGTCTGAGCAGAGCAAACTCCCTATAATCTGCCGCCGATGACCTCGTTAAAGAAGTGTCACAAACCTCCCTACACTCAAATTCAAGGAACCTGGTTCCATGTTGGAAAAACTGTTCAAGTTAAAGCAAAACAAAACCTCTCTGAAGCAGGAAGCTGTGGCGGGTCTAACCACCTTTCTGACCATGGCTTACATCATCTTCGTTAACCCCGCTATGCTGGCCGATGCCGGTATGGATCAGGGCGCAGTCTTTGTGGCGACCTGTATCGCGGCGGCGATAGGTTGTCTGGTCATGGGACTTTTGGCCAACTATCCCATCGCCCTGGCGCCGGGAATGGGTCTCAACGCCTTTTTTACCTATACAGTTGTGGGTGAAATGGGTTACAGCTGGGAAACCGCGCTTGGCGCCGTATTCCTCTCCGGGATCTGCTTTATGATCCTCTCCTTGGTACGGATTCGGGAATGGGTGGTCAACTCTATTCCTATGTCGCTGCGCCTCGGTATTGCCGCTGGTATCGGCTTGTTTTTGGCGCTCATTGGCCTCAAGAGTGCCGGTATTGTGGTTGCCAATCCGGCAACTCTGGTGGGCATGGGTGATATCACTGCATTTCCGGCGTTGATGTCGGTATTGGGGTTCTTCCTGATCATCGCTTTTGTTCAGCGTGGATATAAGGCGGCGGTGATCCTCAGCATTCTGGCCATCACTCTGCTAGGGCTGGCCTTTGGTGATGTGCAATATACCGGCCTGGTATCCATGCCGCCCTCCATAGCGCCCACCTTTATGAAGATGGATCTCTCCGGCATGCTGGAGATCAGCATGATTTCCGTGGTGTTCGCCTTTTTATTTGTGGACTTGTTTGATACCTCCGGCACCTTGGTGGCTGTGGCGCAGCGTGGTGGTTTCCTGGATGACAAGGGCCGCCTGCCAAGGCTCAACCGTGCCCTGACCGCCGACAGCGCTGCCACTATTGCCGGGGCCATGCTGGGTACCTCGACCACCACAAGTTATGTCGAGAGTACCTCAGGCGTCAGTGCCGGTGGCCGTACCGGCTTGACCGCCGTCGTGGTCGGACTGCTATTTTTGGCCTCACTCTTTATCTCGCCGCTGGCCGGTATGGTGCCTGCCTATGCGACCGCGGGCACCCTCTTCTATGTGGCGATTCTGATGATGTCTGGCCTGGTGCATGTAGAGTGGGAAGATTTGACCGAAGCTGCCCCTGTGGTGGTGGTCTGTCTGCTGATGCCATTGACTTTCTCAATAGCCACGGGTATCGCCTTTGGCTTTATCGCCTATGCGGCGATTAAACTCCTCTGCGGCCGTTTTCGCGATCTCAATGCCGGGGTTGTGGCACTGGCGCTGCTGTTTATTCTCAAGTTTGCCTACGGTGGTTAAAAAAGCTAAAGCGCAAGCATCTGCTTTATGAACTGCATTTATTGAGGGTCATACTTTGTATGGCCCTTTTTGTATGAGATATCGCAATAAATAACGATTTTGTCCGCTTGAAAGCCGACTGCCGCTAGGAATCCTGCGGCGGATTGGGTATAAGATTTATCCCCGACTTTTTTTAAGCAAATACAAGTGATGAACTTGAGTGACACACGCTACCGCCGGGTAGTGGTAAAACTGGGTACCAGTGTGCTTACCTCCGGCAGCAAGCGCCTGGACAAGGCCCATATGGTCGAGCTGGCCAGGCAGATGGCGACCCTGATGCGCGCCGGTATCGAAGTGGTTTTGTGTACCTCCGGCGCCATTGCCGCCGGGCGTGAGCATCTGATGTATCCGGAGTTGCCGGATACCATGGCCAACAAACAGTTGCTGGCGGCCGTGGGCCAGAGCCAGTTGATCCTGGCTTGGGCTCAATTATTCAGTATTTATGGTCTGCACGTGGGGCAGTTGCTGCTGACCCGGGCGGATCTCCATGATCGCGAGCGCTATCTCAACGCCAGAGATACCCTAAATGCGCTGCTGAAACAGAATATTATCCCCATCATCAATGAAAACGATGCCGTTGCCACCAATGAGATCAAGGTAGGGGACAACGACAACCTGTCCGCCCGCGCAGCGCTTTTGTGCGATGCCGACTTGCTGATCCTGCTGACAGACCAAAAAGGCTTGTTTGATGCCGATCCGCGCCACAATCCCAATGCTCATCTTATCAGCGAAGTGGCCAATATCGACGACAGCCTGCGGCAACTGGCCGGCGGCTCGGTTTCCGGATTGGGTACCGGCGGCATGGCAACCAAGCTGGAGGCGGCCGACATAGCTCGCCGCGCCGGTATCGAAGTGGTTATCGCCTCGGGTCATCATCCGGATGCCATCGAAAAAATCGCTGCCGGCGAGTCAGTGGGGACTCACTTCTGCGCCATCGAAACCCCACTGGAGAGCCGTAAGCAGTGGATCCTTGCCGGGCCCAAGGCCAAGGGGAAACTGACCTTGGATGAAGGCGCGGTGCGGGCGGTAACCGAAAAGGGCCGCAGTCTGCTGTCCAAGGGGATTATCGCCGTCGAGGGCGAGTTTGAACGCGGCGCCACGGTGCAACTGTTGGATCCCAAGGGCCGTAAACTGGCGCGGGGGATCTGCCGATACAGCGCCGTGGCCCTCAAACGTATCGCGGGCCAGCATTCAGATAACATTGAATCCTTGCTGGGCTATGACTATGGTGATGCAATAGTGCACCGCAACGACATGGTGGTTTTATGACAGCTGAATATCTGCAACAATTGGGGCAAAGGGCCAAGGAAGCCAGTTTTGCCCTGGCCAATCTTTCCGGCACCGCCAAGCAGCAACTGCTGCATAATATCGTTGCCGCTCTCAAGGCCGATGAAGCGGCTATTCTCGCGGCTAATGAGCAGGATGTCGCTGCGGCCAAAGAGGCTGGTCTCAACGCGGCCATGATAGACAGGCTGCTGCTGGATAAGTCGCGCCTGGCCGGAGTGATAGCCGATATCGACAATGTGATTGCCCTTGCCGACCCCATTGGCCGCGAATATGACAGTCGGGTGCTGGATAACGGCTTGCGCCTGTGCCGCCGCGCCGTGCCACTGGGGGTGATAGGCGTTATCTATGAGGCCAGGCCCAATGTGACTGTGGATATTGCCGTGCTGGCCCTTAAAACCGGCAATGCGGTGATCCTCCGTGGCGGCAAGGAAACCCTGAAATCCAACCTGGCACTGGCCAAGGCCATTCGCCAGGGCGTTAAAGCCAGTGGTTTGCCGGAAGATGCGGTGCAGCTTATCGACAACCCTGATCGCACCCTGGTTACCGGCCTGCTCAAGCTGGATCAATATGTGGATATGATAGTACCCCGCGGCGGCGACAAGCTGCAGCGGCTCTGCGCCGAACAGGCGACTATCCCGGTTATTCTCGGCGGTATCGGTATCTGCCATCTCTATCTGGATAAGACGGCCGAACTGGAGAAGGCTATTCCTGTCATTCTCAACGCCAAGGTGCAGCGCCCAACCGTATGTAACGCCCTGGATACTCTGTTGGTGCACAAGCAGATAGCCAAGGAGGCATTGCCCAAGGTGGCCAAGGCCTTAGTCGATGCCGGGGTTAAGCTGGTAGGTTGCCCCGAGACTGTGGCTATTCTTGGATCCGAGCAAGTGGCCGCCGCCAGCGAGGATAGCTTTGCTACCGAGTGGTTATCTCTCAATCTGGGGATCCGGGTAGTCGATGATATCCAGCAGGCCATAGGTCATATTCGCCGCTATTCCAGCGGTCACTCCGAGGCTATCCTCACGGATGATATCAACGCCGCTACCGAGTTTATGAATCAGGTGAACTCGGCGGCGGTTTACCTCAATGCCAGCACCCGTTTCACCGATGGCGGCCAGTTTGGCCTGGGCGCCGAGGTGGCTGTCAGTACTCAGAAACTGCATGCCAGAGGCCCCATGGGACTGGAAGCACTGACCACCTACAAGTGGTTGGGAGTCGGTGATTACACCGCCAGAAGTTAGTGTTTACTTCTTGTAAAAGGTATTCAGAGCATCGTATAACCCAAGCCCCGCAGTTGCGGGGCTTTTGCTTTGGCCGCTTACGATTCAGCTCTTAATCGCTGCAAAACTGCCGCGGCAGAGCTTGGCCAAGTCCTCTGCGGCAAGACAGATCTCCAGTCCGCGGCGACCGGCGCTGACATAGATGCTGTCAAACTCCTGGGCGCTGGCGTCTATCACTGTGGGTAACTGCTTTTTCTGCCCCAGAGGGCTAATGCCGCCCACCAGATAGCCGGATGAACGCTGCGCCAATTGCGGATTGGCCATCACCAACTTCTTGGCCTTAATCGCCTTGGCAACGCATTTCAAGCTGAGTTGATGATTCACCGGTACCAGGGCCACCGCCAGTGGCGGCGACTTTTCATCGCTGCTGACCAGCAGAGTCTTGAATACCCGGTTGGGATCCAGCCCAAGTGCACTGGCGGCCTCTTCCCCGTAGGAAGGGGCATTCTTGTCATGGTGATATTCGTGAACGGTAAAAGAGATCCCCGCCTTGGTGGCGAGATCGATTGCGGGTGTCACAAGTGTCTCCTTAGGTGATGGCGTGAGTAGCGTTAGTATCGCGTTTTAATCCGGATATCTGTTGCGCCAAAACCTGTCTAACTATCAAAATAGGTGTCATAGCATAAGCCTCAAGCCTTTCTGGGTCGAGACAGCGGGTCACTCTTTTAAGACTCAGTTTAAGAGCAAGACCACAAAGCGGTACAAAATCTTAAGTATTAACTCAGACAATAGCTTAGAAAATAGCCAAGAAAAATAGCTTAGACTAGAGCCTAGACATGAGCTCAAACAACAGCCTAGATATCAGTGGCGATTCAATCTGAATCCGAGGCTAAGCAAAGGCTGGCAAAATCGATAGGCCAAGGAAGGGCTTTAAACATGAGTCAAGTCAAAATACAACGCCCGGCATCTGGCCGGGCATTTTGAAAGGCTATGGCGGCTCTACTTCTGCGTTGCGCGGTAGTGGTCGAAATTCTCGATATAGTCGTCCATCGAGCCTTCAAGCATCTCCTTGTAGCGCTCCATATAGTAATCCATCATCTCTTGCTTTTTCGACTGCATCTGCTCCTTGGTGGCAAAACCGGTAGAGCCGAACCAGGCATTGTAGCGAGCCAGGGCATACATGAAGGAGGCACTGACTTCACCGGTTTGGACTTCAGTATTCTGGTTCTGTTTGTTAGCCAAATCGATGAGTTCACTGGCACGCTGAAAAAACGCCTTATCTGTATCAGACATCTGAGATTCCTGTTTAAAGTCGAGAGCTTGCCTCTCGTTGTTAAGGTTAACTTACCCTAGAGTGTTTTGCTGCAAACTGCTGTAATCCGCTTCACATTCCTGATTGCTAAAGCTCAACAAGCATGAGTTGAATCGCAAAGAGAGCAACTTTCCCCCAAATAGCAATCATTTCGGCGCCGACAGCTAAAGCAGTATTTTATCGTTTTTACTTCATTTCTCCCGATTGGCGATTGTTTCACTCATCCAATCTGGTTATTGTAGATACAATTCAACTGCTTATGTTAAGCCTTTGCTTAACTGCAGTGGATATGACACTCAGTGTAGTAGGCCATAAGAGGGAATATTGGCCTGACACAGTTCCCGGACCGTTCTCGGCGGTTTTGGGGTATCTTCAGGGACGAAGTCAGTTTCGTATCCGTGCGGTAGCTATGCCTACAGCAAAATGCTCCGCAAAAGCGCACCTGTTATGAATGATTTTAGCGTTAATCTGTTGGAAAATTGAAAATATCAATAAATTCAGTTGGGTATAACTAATTGCTGGCCGATGATAGGTTTAGAGCCGCACATGCGTACTCTACAGCTGTTAGTGGGTTTGAGTTGGGTCATGAGGTATTCTGAGCTTGTAGCTGATACCTAAGCAGTCTTGCTTGAATTAGCAGAGTTAACTGGTATCGCGTACGAAAAGCAGTATTTACGGCGTTTAATAAAGCGGCCCAACTTTTGCCCGGTGTTAACACGTCTTCGCCGAACTCAAAGGAAAAATGTATATCTAACCAATAGTTGAACACTAGATTTCGACCTGGGAATGCTCAATTACCAAACAATACTTGAGCGAAAAATAAGTTGTTTTTAGTGGGTTGCTAGATTTTTTGATGCCTTATTGGGAAAAGGAGTTTCTTGATGAATGAACTGGCCAATGAACTAGAAAGCAAAGGGTACAATATCAAGATTCAAGGGAATACGATAAAAATTCGCTTGGGGGGCCTAACCAATCCGGTATCGGTTACCTATGATTTGGCAAAAGACCAATATGATGTTGGTACTAGAGATTTACCTCTAGGTATCATCTACGCGTTTCTTTTTTCTATTTCTCTTTACGGAGCCTTAGTTTTCATCAGTTTTTTGCATGCTTTTATGATTGCAGTCTGTGCTTTTGGGTTTGTTTCTCTGATCATCACAGAATTGAGGGTAAGTCCATTGAGGTATTTTATAGCTCAAAAAAACGGGATGAAAAGCAAGGAAAAAACAAGTAAACCCAAGCTTAAAAACGTGGACAATGAATCCTAGGTAGAGGTTAGCACGACTGAAATAAGTTCGATTTCATCAAAGCTCTACAACTCAAGGCTCTCTTTCGATTTCAAAGAGCTTAAACCATATAGCGCTGCTTGGATGCAGACAGAAAGAAGATTAATTTTTCATTCTATAATGGATAGCTTGATTTTTGTTAAAGAGACCAAATGGTAGATTTCAGTATTTCACAAATAGGCGCACTGATCCTGCTCCGGAATTTTAAGCTTTCAAACTTGCTAGAGTCAAAAATAATGGGGGCACCATCAAAGGCTGATATCTGGCACTTGCGTTGCAGAAAAGAGGAGCTGCTAACGCTTCAGAAAGCATTGGCCGAAAAACTCAAGCAAAATGAACAAAAATCTTCTCTAGGCTTGGTTCTGGAAGAGATTGATGAAATATGCAAAAAACACAAAGAGCAAGGCTAGGGTGTATTGCTCATTCTGGGGTGAACCTCGCTACGATTAGTTGTTGTCGGCGTTACGCATAAAGGACGGTATGGAATACGTAAACAAACCACCGGGAGTAAGTAGAGAATCGATTCGAGAGCTTGAAGGGGCTTTTGGTGTTAGCTTGCCAAGTGAGTTTTATGATTGGTGGCAGAAAAGTAATGGGGCGGACATCTTTTTTGGTTTTAAAGAGCTGCAATTTTTCTCAATCATAGAAATACTCGGTGAGGATATATACGAGTTAAAGAAGTATATGCCTAACTCAATTCCTGTTTGCATGGATGGGAATGGTAATATTTGCGTGGCAAAAATTGAACAGGGAAAAATTTCTGGCTATTACATCGCTAATAGTGGCGATTTAGGTTGGGATGAGGCCAAATTTGTTGCCAAGTCTTTTGTTGAATTGATAAATGATCAAGTTTCGCCAGAGAGTAGGTTAAATGTTTAAGAACTGGCTGTGGCATTAAGTTTGAATTGCAACGCGTAATTTATTTCGTTCGGTAAAGTTATTTGTTTGCATTATTTGGATGTTGTTTTTTGGAAGGGGAGTAATTGTGATATTGCCAAGTTATTATACGGAATGGCTCAATAGTATTGATACGGCTGAAGCGGTCTGTTACAGAGGGAGTGAGTTCTATTTACTCTCAGAGAGTGAGCTTGCAGATGAAATCACGATAGATAAAAATACAGTTAATACTTTTAATCAGCTTTATGCCTTCATAAAAACTCAATTGGAAGTTTCCGGTAGTTCTCCTTTAACCATTGAGCAATGCAGCACTTGTATTACGATCGGAACTGACAATGGTAACCCGGTTTTTATCGACCTAATGCGTGATTCAGACTTGTTCTGCTATTACCTTGATGGTGGTTATATTGAAGCGAAAGGTGGTAATTTGCTTAGCTTAACCATGGAAGCGATAATTGATGATATATGAAGTTTAGAGATATTGGCTCTTTTGGTTGGTTTGGTCAGTTTAAGGTGTGGCAAGGGTTTCAGCGGTATTTAGCTATCCAGAATATGAAGTGATGTTATGGCTGAGTTATTCCTAATTTGTTGCTGTAATGGTTAGGCAATACAAAACAACCAAAGTTACCAACTTTAAAGCCCCTAAGTCGGACGCCATATGTGCAGCTATTGCGACCTGTGTCAATGAGGGAAGTCTGACTTACATTTTGGGCTCACCACCGCGCTATCGTTTGCAAAGATGAGTAATACTTGGACATCATACATGCCGTAAAAATAATGTTTAAATGTAACTTCATAAATAAATTTTATAGTTATTAAAAATAATCAATGAGTTGGAACTCGACCAACTATCAAGGACGAAAATAATGAACAGACGTTTTATTTTTTCTGCATGCCTACTAACGCTCGCAAGTTGTGCAACTACTCCATCGGCAGATATTCAAGCTAAACGGGCGCAACTTGAGGCGACAACACCAGTTTGTATTGATGAAAAAGACTGCAAAGCTAAGTGGGAAGCCGCTCAGCTTTGGATTGTACGTAATGCTGGATTCAAGCTACAAATAGTCACCAACATCGCTGGTGGACTTTTCCGACATCATTAGCCGATCGTTTTCTGACATCGCTAAAGGAGTTTTTGGACACCTTTAGGATGAGTTTTCTTACTCTATAAAAAGGGCTACCTTTGCTTGGCAAGTTTGGCTGTTAGTTTCGCTATTCGCTTTTCGTAATCATCAGTCCACCCTTGCTGTAATGCATTCTTGGCCAGTTCAAGTGCACCTTTAAGATCGCCTTCTTTTTCAAGAATGATAGCAAGTTGTTTGTAACCTGTATGTGAAGGCAGAATTTGAGGTTCATCATAATAGGGATGAGTCATACCCGTTAATTTATGAAGCCGTTTTAATTCTTTCGGTTTTTCGGGATAACGAAATTTTTTGACTAATTTACTGGAAATAGATATCTGCAATAAGCAAAACTCTTTGGCCTTTTCATAATGAGCTTGGTCATTTCGCAAACGGTAATGATATTTAATTAAACCAGCTAGAGCTAAGTGAATATCTATGTAATTTCGCTTAGTCTGGTAGTGTTCATAAATCTGTGTCATTTGAGTAATATACACCCAAAAGGATATTCAAATGACCAAACCTACATTCGACATGGAAGCCGCCATTGAAGCTCTGCGTGCAGGTAAAGACCTGACCGGCAAAGATGGTATTCTCACCCCACTCATTAAACAGCTTACTGAAGCGGCCCTCAATGTTGAGCTCGACCAACATCTTGAAGATAAGCAGCCTGGTAATCGCAGAAATGGCAAGACCAGTAAGACACTGAAGACCGCTACCGGTAGCTTTGAGCTGCATACTCCGCGTGACCGAGATGGCACCTTCGAGCCTCAAGTTGTAAAAAAGAACCAGACATACCTGACCGATGAGATGGAGCGGAAAATCATTGCGCTATTTTCACTGGGCACAAGTTATCAGGATATTCGTGCCCATATCGCCGATATCTACGGCATTGAAGTCCCCAATGGCACCATTAGCGCCATTACTGATAAACTGCTACCTGAGCTTCAGGCTTGGCGTGAACGTGATTTAGAAGCCCTGTATCCCATCCTCTGGCTTGATGCTATTCACTATAAAATCAAAGAGAATGGCCGCTTTGTCAGCAAAGCTGTGTACACCAT